>NZ_JAGYFZ010000128.1:0-15158 GCF_019946675.1 Pseudomonas sp. BF-B-15 | reverse complement strand
GTGACTGACCCATCGCCATCGCCAGCAAGCCGGCTCCTACAGGGGGATCTGTTGCCGTTGCTTAGGGTTTTGATTCTGGCTGGCCCTTGCGCATCTCTGCACAGTAATCCGGTACCGGCGTGGCAGGCGTGTACCAGACGTAATCGGCCATCGCCGCCGTGACTTCGCCGCCCTGCTGCGCCAGCATTAAAACCACGGGGGCTTCGGGCGCTCCCAGATCAAGCGCATGGATCGGCACGCCGACATCCTTTCGCGCATGGTAAGCGCCGGCGAACAGCAATGAAGGGGTGGGTGCAGCCAACAGCCGCTCGGCCATGCGCCGGTCACGTTGCTGCTGGACGGCGAGCATCGCCGGCATTTGCGATTCGGGCAGCAGGCCGCAATGGGAACCGCTGATCTGTGCCAGCAACTCATCCTTGACCGACGTGGCATTGGAGCGAGCGCCGCTTAATGTCGGCGGCCGGGCGTAAAAAGCACGCACCTCAACAGTGTCCAGATTGGCAGCCAGCAGCGGATACGGTTGGGCCAGGGCGAAACGAACGATCGGCCCATACAGATTCCAGTCCCAGCCAGGTCGCCAGGCTAATGCGCCAGGCAAGTCCGAGGGCAGCGTCGAGGCGTGGCGAATGTCGTCGACGCGCAGCTGTTGATCCGGCGTGAGCATTTCCAGCAGCAGGCTGCCTTGTGGGCGCCGCTCTCCCAGCGCCTGCAATAACCAGCGTTGCAGTTCATGGTGATCGCGATTGTCATGCTGCTCCCCCACGATCAATCGCGACGGCTTGGCCAGACGCGCCAGCAGTTCCTGCGCCGTCAGCGTCTGACCACTGCGCAAGTCGCGAATCTCGCCCGTGACCGGCGGCGTCGAAACATGCTGACAAGCACTCAGCATCAGCACCGCCAGAATCACCATCACACGCATACCCACACCCTCTATCAATGACTCAGCGGGCAATGATCAGCGGATGCCCACGCTCCGGGTGCTGCTGCACCAAGACGTCCAGCCCGAATACCGCCTTGAGCGGTTCCGGACGCAACACTTGCTCCGGGGTATCGAGCGCGACCGGGCGCCCGCCTTCGAGCAACAACAAGCGATCACAATAGCGCGCCGCCAGATTCAGATCATGCAGGATCACCAACACGGACGCGCCACGATCGGCGAACTCGCGCACCGCTTGCAAGGTGGTGTGTTGATGCAGCGGATCAAGCATCGAAGTCGGCTCGTCGAGCAACAGCGTTTGCCCCGCCTCGCCCGGCCAGAGTTGCGCCAGCACCCGCGCCAGATGCACCCGCTGACGTTCGCCGCCGGACAACGCCAGATAGCTGCGACCACTCAAATGCCCGGCATCGGCGGCCTGCAATGCGGCGGCGACGATTTCGTCATCGCGGACCCGGCCGGTCTGGTGTGGCAAGCGCCCCATGCCGACGACTTCCTCGACGCGAAAGGCGAAGTTCAAGGTCGAGACTTGTGGCAATACCGCCAGGCGTTGCGCTCGTTGCGCGCCGGTCCAGTCACGCAACTCGCGCTCATCGAGCCACACGCTGGCATGATCAGCCTGCAACTCGCCGCACAAGGCGCCCAGCAACGTACTTTTGCCCGCACCGTTAGGCCCCAGCACGCCGAGGACCTCTCCCGGTTTGAGCTCAAGCGTAATATCCATCAGGACAATCTTGCGGCCTCGGCGGATGTGCAGATTTTGCGTTCGCAACATCAGGCACGCCCTCGCAGCAATAGATAAAGAAAGACCGGCGCACCGATCATCGCGGTGACGATTCCGATCGGCAGCTCCGCCGGCGCCAAGGCCAGTCGCGCCACCAGATCAGCGAACAACAGGAGACTGGCACCCGCCAGCACCGAGGCCGGCAGCAGCACCCGATGATCGGGACCGGCCAGCAGACGCACCAGATGCGGCACCACCAGCCCGACAAAGCCGATCATCCCCGCCGCTGCCACCGCCGCGCCGACACCCAACGCCGTGCAAAACACCAACTCACGCTTGAGCTTTTCGACGTCGATGCCCAGGTGCCCGGCCTCCGACTCGCCCAGCAGCAACGCATTCAATGCCTTGGCGCGACGCGGCAACCACAGCGCCACGCCGGCACTGATCAACAGTAACGGCCAGAGTCGCGAATAACTGGCGCCGTTCAGACTGCCCAGATTCCAGAAGGTCAGCGTTCGCAAAGTCGTGTCGTCTGCCAGGTAAGTAAACAGCCCCACGACCGAGCCGGCCAGCGCCGTCAAAGCGAGACCCGCCAACAGCATGGTTGCGACATCGGTTTGCCCGTTGCGCCGACCCAGTCGATACACCATCGCTGTCACGCCGAGCCCGCCGAGAAACGCGCACAGCGATAAAAGGTACGGCCCGAGGAATTCCGGCAATCCACCAAACGCCGAGCCACCGACAATTGCAATGGCCGCGCCTAATGCCGCGCCACCGGAAACGCCCACCAACCCCGGATCGGCCAATGGGTTGCGAAACAAGCCCTGCATCGCCACGCCCGACAATGCCAGCACACCACCCACCGCCAATCCCAACAAGGTACGCGGCAGGCGAATCTGCCCGAGGATCAGCTCGGCCTGCTCCAGTCCGTCAGGCGCAAAGGGCAGGCCGATCATGCGTAACGCTGCACGCAAGGTATCGAGCAACGGCAGGCTCACCGGACCGAGCGCCAACGACAGCCAGATCGCCAGCAAACACAGCAGGCTCAGGCCGATGAACAACGCCCGGGGTTTTACCAGGACGGTCATTGAGCAACAGTGCCGGGATAGAAACCGTCACTGATCTTTTTCAACGCCTCGGGCAATCGCGGGCCTAGCCCACCCACCAGCAGCGTTGGATCGAGCTCCATGACGCGCCCGTCCTTGGCGGCGCGAGTGGAAGACAGAATAGGGTTTTCCTTGAACAGCGCCGCGCGCGCCGCTTCACCGGTCAATGCGCGGTCGGCAAACACCAGCACCTCGGGGTCCAGGCTGATCAAGGACTCGTTGGAAAAAGGTTTGTAACCGGTGTGCGTCGCCAGGTTGTGCCCACCGGCCTTCTGGATCATCCAATCAGCCGCGGTGTCCTTGCCTGCGATAAGAGGCTTGCCGCCCGCATGACCGAGCAGCACCAGCACACCCGGTGAGGGCTGCGTCAGCTGCGCATTGGTGACCCGAACCTTTTGCTGATCGAGCTGCTGTTGATAGCCCTGGAACAGTTGCGCAGCCTTGTCCTCGGCGCCGAGCAATTTGCCCAACTGCTGCAAGTTAGCGTGCAACGTCGGCAGGTCCGGCTGAGCCGAGAACAGTTCGACTTGCACCCCCGCCGTGCGAATCTGCGAAATCACCGGCGGCGGCCCCATTTCTTCGGTGCCGACCAGGATCTGCGGGCGTAAGCTCAAGATGCCCTCCGCCGACAGCTGCCGCTGATAACCGATGCTCGGTAACGCCTTGAGCGATTCCGGGTGCTGGCTGGTGGTGTCGACACCGACCAGTTTCGATTCGCCGCCGAGCGCGCTGACCCACTCCGACAAGGCCCCACCGGCACTGACCCAGCGTTGTGGCAACTCGGCCGCTGCGGCGTGGTGGCTGACGAGAAGTCCGGCACAGAGCGCAGCAACGCGGGTACTCAGGCGCATAAACAGCTTCCTTTAATGGTTTTCCCAGGCATTGAAGTGACAGGCCAAGTATCCTCGGCATCCGGCACCTGCACCCGACGGGCGAAGCGGCCATTTGATAATTGTTTGCATTTGAACGTCAAGCTCGGACATATCCAGTCATGAGCCGCCGCACTTGAGGATAGACATGAAGTTTCTTTGCGCAGGCGCTGAGCTGGCCGAATCCAGCAGCCGCGGTTTCGAAATCGACGGCGAGAAGCTATTCGCCGTACGCCGGAACGGTCAGGTCTATGTCTATATCAACCGTTGCCCACACCGTGGCGTCGGGCTGGAATGGACACCCGATCGGTTTCTCGACCCCAGCAACAGCCTGATCCAGTGCGCCACCCACGGCGCACTGTTCCTGATCGAAGACGGCGAGTGCGTCGCCGGCCCATGCGCCGGACAATCCCTGACCACCATTGAATGTCGCGAAGACGCTCAAGGAATCTGGGTCAGCCTTTAACCGTTGAGCAACACCTCAAGACGCCGCTCGACCCGCATTTCCTCGTGGGTCAACCGCACGCCGTAAGCCAGGACTTCAACACCGCACGCCACCGCTTCTCGCAAAGCGGCCGCGTATGCCGAATCGATTTCCTCAGCAGGACGCACGGCATCGATGCCGGTGAGGTTCACGCAATACAACTGCACCGCACGAATCCCGTCCCGCGCCAGATGCGCCAGTTCCCGCAAATGCTTGGCACCACGCTGGGTGACCGCATCGGGAAACGCCGCCACCGATGAGCCATCGAAGCCCAACGTGACACTTTTGACTTCCACATACGCCGGCCCGCTTGGGTAATCGAGGCGAAAGTCGATGCGACTGTTCTCCTGCCCGTAGGCCACTTCGCGTTTCAGTTCAGTGAAGCCGTTGAGCTCAGTAATGACGCCGCCCCGCAGTGCTTCCTCAATCAAACCGTTGGCGCGCCCGGTGTTCACGCAGAACAAGCGACCTTGAGGGGTCTCGCCGATTTCCCAGGTGCCGGGTAATTTGCGCTTGGGATCATTGGAGCGACTGAACCAGACCTGCCCGCCCTCCACCTGACAATTGAGCATCGAGCCGGTGTTCGGGCAGTGAATGGTCAGCAACTCGCCGTGAACGGTTTCGATATCGGCGAGAAAACGCTTGTAACGTCGGATCAGTCGACCTTCTTCGAGGGGAGGATTGAACTGCATCAGCCTTGCCAGCTCTTCAAGCCGCGAGCGATGCGTTCGACCGCTTCCTGCAAACGCGGAAGGCTTTGGGTGTAGGCAAACCGCACGTGATGGCCGGCCTGAAAACGCCCGAAGTCGAGGCCCGGCGTAATCGCCACGTGCTCGGTTTCAAGGAAATGCCGGCAGAACGCGAAGGCATCTCCTCCGAACTTGCTGATATCGGCATACAAATAGAACGCGCCTTCGGGCTCAACGGCGATGCCGAAACCCAACTCTCGCAGTGCAGGCAGCAGGAAATCCCGGCGCCGACCAAACTCGGCGCGACGCTCTTCAAGAATGGCGATGGTCGCAGGCTCGAAACAGGCCAGTGCGGCATGCTGGGCCATGCTCGGGGCGCTGATGTAGAGGTTCTGCGCGAGTTTTTCCAGTTCGCCGACCGCCGCTTCCGGCGCCACCAGCCAACCGAGTCGCCAGCCGGTCATGCCGAAATACTTTGAAAAACTATTCAGTACGAAGGCGCTGTCATCGACTTCCAGCACGCTGGTGGCATCGGTGCCGTAAGTCAGGCCGTGATAAATCTCGTCCACCACCAGATGGCCATGCCGCGCCTTGATCGCGGTCGACAGGCCCGCCAACTCATCGCGGGTCAGGAGGGTCCCGGTCGGGTTAGCCGGCGACGCCACCAGCGCGCCGACGCTGTCGTGATCCCAATGACGATCGATCAAGTCCGGTGTCAGCTGATAACGCACCTCCGGACCGACAGGAACAAGCTGCGCCGCACCTTCCACCAACCGCAGGAAATGCCGGTTGCACGGATAACCCGGGTCCGCCAACAACCAGTGTTTGCCCGGATCCACCAGCAAGGCACTGGCCAGCAGCAACGCGCCGGAACCGCCGGGGGTGATGAGGATTCGCCGCGGATCGATGTTCAAACCGTAACGCTGCTGATAGAAGCTGGATATGGCCTCCCGCAGCTCGGGAATGCCACGGGCGGCGGTGTAACGGGTTTTCCCCGCCGTCAGCGCGGCCTGGCCGGCCTGGATGATCGGCTCGGCGGTGGTGAAATCCGGTTCGCCGATTTCCAGGTGGATAACGTCGTGGCCGGCAGCTTGCAGTTCATTGGCCCGCGCCAGCAGCGCCATGACATGGAACGGTTCGATCGCGCGACTGCGGGCACTGTAGGACTGAGCCATGAGCCTTCCTTCAACAGGGTAAAAAAAACCGATTCTACCCAAGCGCAGGAACGAGCGAGAACCTAAAGCGGTCAGACGCGTTAAGACCTTGGCCACAAACGACCCATGCGAGTGCGCAAGGTTTGACTAAAATCATTAATTGATCAGGTCTCCAGCACCACCGGTCAAGGCTTTGCAATCATTTGCAAGCCCTTCGGGCCACTACCTCGACATCCGGGAGTAGCGCGGCCCGATTTGATCTGGTAAGTTCGCCCGCTTGCAGCCGCAGGGCCGGCAGGTGTCGGTGATGGAGCAATCCTGCGCAGATGGATTACAAGAGTAGAGGCGGTCCATTTCATGCCCACCCAAGCAAAGCAGCAAAATCAGTCGATCAGCGGCTTCGAACCCTACAAAGAAGTAAAGGGCGAGGAGTACATGGGCAAACCCATGCGCGCTCACTTCACCAAGATCCTGAACAAGTGGAAACAGGACTTGATGCAGGAAGTCGACCGCACGGTTGATCACATGAAAGACGAGGCGGCCAACTTCCCTGACCCGGCAGACCGTGCCAGCCAGGAAGAAGAATTCAGCCTTGAATTGCGCGCCCGTGACCGCGAGCGCAAGTTGATCAAGAAGATCGACAAGACGCTGCAATTGATCGAAGACGAAGAATATGGCTGGTGCGAGTCCTGCGGTGTCGAGATCGGCGTCAAGCGACTGGAAGCACGCCCTACCGCCGACATGTGCGTTGACTGCAAGACCCTGGCGGAAATCAAGGAAAAGCAAGTCGGCAAGTAATTGCGACTTGAACGAAGAACGGAGCGTGCGAACGCTCCGTTTTTGTTTCTGATATTTGCTGATGTTTATTGCGTCTTCGGAATCGCCTTCGCGAGCAAGCTTCGCTCCTACAAAGGCCGGCGCAATCTCCTGTAGGAGCGAAGATTGCTCGCGAAGACGGCTTCAAGCCATGCTCGAAACGATTGGACAGCCTGAAATCGCCTTATGACCGCCATCGCCCCCGCCTATATCGGACGCTTCGCCCCCACGCCAAGCGGCCATCTGCATTTCGGTTCGCTGGTCGCAGCGCTGGCCTCGTACCTCGATGCGCGCTCGGTGGGCGGGCGCTGGTTGATGCGCATGGAAGACCTTGATCCGCCACGGGAAGAGCCCGGTGCCCAAGCGGCGATCCTCAAGGCGCTGGAAAGCTACGGTTTCGAGTGGGACGGCGAAATGGTCCGACAGAGCGACCGCCACGACGCCTACGCCGAAGTGCTCAATCGCCTGTTCAATCACGGCCTGGCCTACGCCTGTACGTGCTCGCGCAAACAACTGGAGCCGTATCACGGCATTTATCCGGGTTTGTGTCGCAATGCAGGCCATGGCACTGAAGATGCCGCCATTCGCTTGCGCGTGCCTGAGCTGGAATACCACTTCATCGACCGCGTGCAGGGCGAGTACCGCCAACACCTGGGCCGGGACGTTGGTGATTTCGTGATCCGCCGCCGCGACGGGCTCTACGCCTATCAACTGGCGGTGGTGCTTGATGATGCCTGGCAAGGCATCACCGACATCGTCCGTGGCGCCGACCTGCTGGACTCCACGCCACGCCAGCTCTATCTGCAAGAACTGCTGGGCTTTTCGCAACCGCGCTATCTGCACATCCCGCTGATTACCCAGCCTGACGGCAACAAGCTCGGCAAGTCCTACCGTTCGCCGCCGCTGACCGAAGACCAGGCAACACCGTTGTTGCTGCGCGCATTGCGCGCACTCGGGCAAAATCCCGGCACAGAGCTGGCGTACGCCACACCACGGGAAGTGTTGAACTGGGGCATTGCCCACTGGGACGCGCTGAAGATCCCGCGCACACTCAACCTGCCCGAAGCGCAACTACAGTGATCAGACTTGCAGTGGCGCGCCCATCCGTTACCATCGCCGCACGTTTTCGGGCACGCGCATAAAAAAGAGAGGCCGGGATGTACATCTATCGCTTGGTCCTGCTCCTGGTAGTGGGGATTTACCTGTTTTCCCCGGCCATCATGGATTGGTGGATCGACGCCACTGGCGCCTGGTATCGCCCGTATCTGCTCTGGCTGATTCTGATCGTCGTGACCTTCATCCTGCAGAGCCAAAAAGATGCCGATGAGCTTTAGCCTGACCCAGATGATCCTGATCAGCGCCGCGTACCTGGCGGTGCTGTTCGGCGTCGCCTGGATCAGCGAACGGGGCATGATCCCCCGGGCGATCATTCGCCACCCCCTGACTTACACCCTGTCGCTGGGCGTTTACGCCAGTGCCTGGGCGTTTTACGGCACGGTGGGCCTTGCCTATCAGTACGGCTACGGCTTTCTCTCCAGCTACCTTGGGGTTTCCGGGGCATTTCTGCTCGCGCCGGTGTTGCTGTATCCGATCCTGAAGATCACTCGCACGTATCAACTGTCGTCGCTGGCCGACCTGTTCGCGTTTCGCTTTCGCAGTACCTGGGCCGGCGCACTGACCACGATCTTCATGCTGATCGGCGTGCTACCGTTGCTGGCCTTGCAGATTCAGGCCGTGGCGGACTCCATCGGCATCCTCACCCGCGAACCGGTGCAACATCGCGTGGCCCTGAGCTTTTGCGCGCTGATTACGCTGTTCACGATTTTCTTCGGCTCGCGCCACATCGCCACCCGCGAGAAACACGAAGGCCTGGTGTTTGCCATTGCCTTCGAGTCGGTGATCAAGCTGATCGCCATTGGCGGCGTTGGTTTGTATGCACTGTACGGCGTGTTCGACGGCCCGCAACAGCTGGAACTGTGGCTGCTGCAAAACCAGACCGCCCTCGCCGCGTTGCACACGCCTTTGCAGGAAGGCCCGTGGCGCACGCTGTTGCTGGTGTTCTTCGCCTCGGCGATTGTGATGCCGCACATGTACCACATGACCTTTACCGAAAACCTCAACCCGCGCTCGCTGGTCAGCGCGAGTTGGGGCTTGCCGTTGTTCCTGCTGTTGATGAGCCTCGCGGTGCCGCTGATCCTCTGGGCTGGCCTGAAACTGGGGGCCACGACCAATCCTGAATACTTCACACTCGGCATCGGTATCGCCGCCAACAGCAAAGCCTTGGCGCTGCTGGCGTATGTCGGCGGGCTATCGGCAGCCAGCGGGCTGATCATCGTCACCACCCTGGCCCTGTCTGGGATGGCGCTGAACCACCTGGTGCTGCCGCTCTATCAGCCACCGGCCGAAGGCAACATCTACCGCTGGTTGAAGTGGACACGTCGGGCGCTGATCGTCGCGATCATCATGGCCGGTTACGGCTTCTATCTGCTGCTGGGCGCAGAGCAAGACCTGGCCAACCTCGGCATCGTCGCGTTTGTGGCGACGTTGCAGTTCCTGCCGGGCGTGCTGTCCGTCCTGTACTGGCCGACCGCCAACCGCCGTGGCTTCATCGCCGGTTTGCTGGCAGGGATTCTGGTGTGGCTGGTGACCATGCTGTTGCCGCTGGTCGGCAACCTGCAAGGGTTCTATATCCCGCTGTTGAACATGATCTACGTGCTGGACGACACCAGTTGGCACATGGCCGCAATCGCCTCGTTGGCCGCCAACGTACTGATGTTCACCCTGATTTCGCTGTTCACCAACGCCAGCCCCGAAGAAGCCAGCGCCGCCGAAGCCTGCGCCGTGGACAACGTGCGTCGCCCGCAACGCCGGGAATTACACGCCGCCTCGCCTCAGGAATTCGCCACGCAACTGGCCAAACCCTTGGGCGCCAAGGCTGCGCAGAAAGAAGTCGAACAAGCGCTGCGCGATCTCTACCTGCCGTTCGACGAGCGCCGGCCTTACGCCTTGCGCCGCTTGCGCGACCGGATCGAAGCCAACCTCTCCGGCCTGATGGGCCCGAGCGTGGCGCAGGACATGGTCGAGACCTTCCTGCCTTATAAGGCTGGCGGCGAGAACTACGTCACCGAAGACATTCACTTCATTGAAAGCCGCCTCGAGGATTACCACTCGCGCCTGACCGGCTTGGCCGCTGAACTCGATGCCCTGCGCCGCTATCACCGCCAGACCCTGCAGGAATTGCCGATGGGCGTTTGCTCGCTGGCCAAGGATCAGGAAATCCTCATGTGGAACAAAGCCATGGAGGAGCTGACCGGAATCGCCGCGCAGCGCGTGGTCGGTTCGCGCCTGAGCACCATCGCCGATCCATGGAAAGAGCTGCTGCAAGGCTTCATCAATCTGCCGGACGAGCATTTGCACAAGCAACATCTGGCCCTTGATGGCCAGACCCGCTGGCTGAACCTGCACAAAGCGGCGATCGACGAACCGCTCGCACCGGGTAACAGTGGCTTGGTATTGCTGGTGGAAGACCTCACCGAAACGCAGATGCTCGAAGACAAACTGGTGCACTCCGAGCGCCTGGCCAGTATCGGCCGCCTCGCTGCGGGCGTGGCCCATGAAATCGGCAACCCGATCACCGGCATCGCTTGCCTGGCGCAGAACCTGCGCGAAGAACGCGAAGACGATGGCGAGCTGAAGGAAATCAGCGGGCAGATTCTGGAACAGACCAAACGCGTATCGCGCATCGTCCAGTCGCTGATGAGTTTCGCCCACGCGGGCAGTCATCAGCACAACGACGAGCCCGTCTGTCTGGCCGAAGTGGCCCAGGACGCCATTGGTTTGCTGGCCCTGAACCGACGCAATTTCGAAGTGCAGTTCTACAACCTGTGCGACCCCGATCACTGGGTCGAAGGCGATCCGCAGCGACTCGCCCAAGTACTGATCAACCTGCTCTCAAACGCCCGTGACGCCTCGCCTCCCGGCAGCGCGGTGCGGGTAAAAAGCGAAGCCGGCGAACACACGGTCGACCTGATCGTGGAAGACGAAGGCAGCGGTATTCCATCGAGCATCATGGATAGGTTGTTCGAACCTTTCTTCACCACCAAGGATCCTGGCGAAGGCACCGGTCTGGGCCTTGCACTGGTCTATTCCATCGTTGAAGAGCATTATGGACAAATCACCATCGACAGCCCGGCTGATGTTCAAAGCCAACGCGGCACCCGTATCCGGGTGACCTTGCCGCGTCATGTCGAAGCGACGTCCGCTGTGAACTGAGACCGTCGAGAGTATCGAATCAATGCCGCACATTTTGATCGTCGAAGACGAAACAATTATCCGCTCCGCCTTGCGCCGCCTGCTGGAACGTAACCAGTACCAGGTCAGCGAAGCCGGTTCAGTGCAGGAAGCACAAGAACGCTTCACCATTCCCACGTTCGACCTGATCGTCAGCGACCTGCGTTTGCCTGGCGCGCCGGGCACCGAGTTGATCAAACTCGGCCAGGGCACGCCGGTGCTGATCATGACCAGCTACGCCAGCCTGCGCTCGGCGGTCGACTCCATGAAGATGGGCGCGGTGGATTACATCGCCAAGCCTTTCGACCACGACGAAATGCTCCAGGCCGTCGCACGCATCCTGCGTGACCGGCAATCAGTACAGGCCAGCGGTGAACCTGCCGTCGGCAAAGCCGGCAATGGCGCGGCGAAACCGGGTGTCGACAACAGCAACGGCGAAATCGGCATCATCGGTTCGTGCCCGCCGATGCAGGACCTTTACAGCAAGATCCGCAAAGTCGCGCCGACCGATTCCAATGTCCTGATCCAGGGCGAGTCCGGCACCGGTAAAGAACTGGTGGCCCGTGCCCTGCACAACCTGTCCAGGCGCGCCAAGGCACCGATGATTTCGGTGAACTGCGCGGCGATTCCGGAAAGCCTGATCGAGTCCGAACTGTTCGGCCACGAAAAAGGCGCGTTCACCGGTGCCAGCGCCGGGCGTGCAGGCCTGGTGGAAGCGGCTGATGGCGGCACCTTGTTCCTCGACGAAATCGGCGAACTGCCACTGGAAGCCCAGGCCCGCTTGCTGCGCGTGTTGCAGGAAGGCGAAATTCGCCGGGTCGGTTCTGTCCAGTCGCAGAAAGTCGATGTGCGCCTGATCGCCGCGACTCACCGGGACCTCAAGAGCCTGGCTAAGATCGGCCAGTTCCGTGAAGACTTGTATTACCGCCTCCACGTGATCGCCCTGAAACTGCCGGCCCTGCGTGAGCGCGGTGCCGACGTCAACGAAATCGCCAATGCCTTCTTGGCGCGGCAGAGCGCGCGGGTCAACCGCACCGATCTGAAGTTCGCCGCGGACGCCGAACAGGCGATTCGTCATTACTCCTGGCCGGGCAACGTGCGCGAACTGGAAAACGCGGTCGAACGCGCGGTCATCCTGTGCGAGAGCCCGGAAATTTCCGCCGAACTGCTGGGCATCGACATCGAGCTGAGCGATCTGGAAGACGACGAGTTCATCGGCCTGCCCCCGCAACAGGGCAACGGCGCCGGCAACAACAATCATGAGCCGACCGAAGACCTGTCACTGGAAGACTACTTCCAGCACTTCGTCCTCGAACATCAGGACCACATGACCGAAACCGAGCTGGCACGCAAACTGGGCGTCAGCCGTAAATGCCTGTGGGAACGCCGCCAACGCCTGGGCATCCCGCGGCGCAAGACCGGGGTGGCCAGCGAGAGCTGAGCGGGTAACACATGATTGTGTGAAGAAACTGTTACCCCAGTTTTTTCACGTAACAGAAACCGGGGCTTACGGTAACGAAGCCCCGGTTTTTTTTGGCCTCAAAAAAGCCCATCAAGTGACGTAACCCCTTGTTTTGCTAGGCTTCGCAAAAGTTGGCACGCACCCTGCTATATGTTTGGTACAAGAACAATAACAAGCAATGTACAAGACAATAAAAATAAGACGTATCGACTCACGCACAATAAAAACAAGACGGCATGAGGCGTAGCTAACTGATTCTTTTGGAGAGGCGTTGTATTTGGGGCTTGCCCCACGACCAGGCCGAGAACAACAAAAAACTGTCTTGAGACAGAGCCTGAACTGGTTGGATCGCAAGATCACTGCAGCACAGCGACCAAAGCAATCCGTTTGCTCTTGGCTCCCGATTGGGAGGGTCATGAAGGAAAACTTCATGACGCGGGCACTCAACAAAAACAAGAAGCCCGAAACCAATAACAAAAATAGAACATGCAACTACTTCTTGGGGAGCTTCGGCTCCCCTTGTAGTTTCTGGCGTTTACGCCCGTGCCAGACACGCCCTTCAAGCGCTTGCGCAGCTTCCTACACCATCCCCCGACTAAATGCTAGAATCCCCGCCCATCATGCGGTCATTCTTCGTTTTGGCCGAACATTCCTTCAAACAGTGCATCCCATGCT
The DNA here is from genome assembly GCF_019946675.1 of Pseudomonas sp. BF-B-15. Taxonomy (NCBI): domain Bacteria; kingdom Pseudomonadati; phylum Pseudomonadota; class Gammaproteobacteria; order Pseudomonadales; family Pseudomonadaceae; genus Pseudomonas; species Pseudomonas sp. BF-B-15. The sequence continues at coordinate 1,955 of NZ_JAGYFZ010000128.1, read as the reverse complement.
GAAGAAGCTGTTCCAGTCATTCCGTTCTCCCAAGCGTCATACGCAACACATCCGCAGCACGCCTGAAGTGCTTAACAGCGGCCAACACTCGCTGCAAAAGGCACAATTCAGCCGTTACGCGGTGAATATCGTCGAACGCCTGCAGAACGCCGGTTACCAGGCTTACCTGGTCGGCGGTTGTGTGCGTGACATGATGCTCGGCATCACACCGAAAGACTTTGACGTCGCCACCAGTGCCACCCCTGAACAGGTGCGCGCCGAATTCCGCAATGCGCGGATCATCGGCCGCCGCTTCAAACTGGTGCACATCCACTTTGGCCGCGAAATCATTGAAGTCGCGACCTTCCGCGCCAATCACCCGCAAAACGATGAAGAGGAAGACAGTAACCAGTCTTCCCGCAACGAGAGCGGGCGCATTCTGCGCGATAACGTCTACGGCACGCTGGAAGAGGACGCGCAACGCCGCGACTTCACCATCAACGCCCTGTATTACGATCCGGTCAGCGAGCGCATCCTCGACTACGCCAACGGCGTACACGACATCCGCAACCACCTGATCCGCCTGATCGGCGATCCGAAACAACGCTACCAGGAAGACCCGGTGCGGATGCTGCGCGCCGTGCGTTTTGCCGCCAAGCTGAATTTCGGCATCGAAAAACACAGCGCCCTGCCGATCCGCGACCTGGCACCGATGCTGCGCGAGATCCCGTCGGCCCGTCTGTTCGAAGAAGTGCTCAAGCTGTTCCTCTCCGGCCACGCCGCGGACACCTTCGAGATGCTGGTCGACCTGCAGCTGTTCGATCCGCTGTTCCCGGCCAGTGCCGAGGCGCTGGAATACAACCCGACGTACACCCACACCCTGATCAGCGAAGCGCTGATCAACACCGACCTGCGCATCAAGCAGAACAAACCGGTGACCCCGGCGTTCCTGTTTGCAGCCCTGTTGTGGCCTGCCCTGCCCGCCCGCGTGCTGCGCTTGCAGGAACGTGGCATGCCGCCGATTCCGGCGATGCAGGAAGCGGCGCACGAGCTGATTGCCGAACAGTGCCAGCGGATCGCGATCCCAAAACGCTTCACCATGCCGATCCGCGAGATCTGGGACATGCAGGAACGCCTGCCGCGCCGCAGCGGCAAACGCGCCGACCTGCTGCTGGACAACCCGCGTTTCCGCGCCGGTTACGACTTCCTGCTGCTGCGCGAAAGCGCTGGCGAACAGACCGATGGCCTGGGCGAATGGTGGACGGATTATCAGGACGCCAACGACAGCGAACGTCGTGACATGATCCGCGACCTCAGCGGCAAGGAAGACGGCACTGGCGCACCACGCAAACGTCGCCGCAGCGGCGGTGCCAAGCGCAAACGTGCAGCCGGCGCACCGAGCACCACGGGCGAGTAAGCATGGAACGCATCTACATCGGCATGGGCAGCAACCTGGCTGACCCCGCCGAACAATTGCGCAGCGCCGTCGAAGCGCTGGCGCGGTTGCCGCAGACCGAACTGGTCGGGGTTTCCGGGTTTTATCAGAGCGACTCGCTGCTGCCTGGCCAACCGCGTTACACCAACGCAGTGGCCGCCCTCGACAGCACGCTTGCCCCGCTGGAGCTGCTCGATGCGCTGCAAGCCATCGAGAACGGACAGGGCCGCGAACGTCTTGAGCGCTGGGGGCCACGCACGCTTGATCTCGACATCGTGCTGTTCGGTGATCGGCTGATCGACGAGCCACGCCTCAAGGTACCTCACTACTATATGCAGGAACGCGCTTTCGTTCTGTATCCGCTGGCCGAGTTGGCGGCTGCAGATTTGCGGTTGGCCGATGGCCGCAGTCTGAAAGAACTACTCGCAGCCTGCCCGTTCGTCGGGTTGGAACGCCTCCCCCCGAATTAACGCACATCCCCTGTGGGAGCGAGCCTGCTCGCGATAGCGGTGGATCAGTCGGCATCAATGCTGAATGACAC
>NZ_JAGYFZ010000127.1:0-15221 GCF_019946675.1 Pseudomonas sp. BF-B-15 | reverse complement strand
TTCGTCGAGGGTGGCGAGGATCGCCTGATCCACGGTCAGGTCATCCTCGACGCGGTTGCCCTCTTCGTCCTGTTCCAGGGTCAGCGGGCGATACCAGGTTTCCACCGGGAAGGTGCGACCGGAGACCTCAACGATGGGCGCATCGTCGAAGTGCTTGGAGAAACGCTCCAGGTCGATGGTCGCCGAGGTGATGATGACTTTCAGGTCCGGACGACGGGGCAGCAGGGTTTTCAGGTAACCGAGCAGGAAGTCGATGTTGAGGCTGCGTTCGTGGGCTTCGTCGACGATGATCGTGTCGTAGCGTTCGAGGTAGCGGTCGTTCTGGGTTTCCGCCAGCAGAATGCCGTCGGTCATCAGTTTGATCAGCGTATTGGAATCGCTCTGATCCTCAAACCGCACCTGATAGCCGACCAGCGCGCCCAATGGCGTCGCCAGTTCTTCGGCGACCCGGCTCGCCACGCTGCGCGCCGCAATTCGACGCGGCTGGGTGTGGCCGATCAGACCGTGCTGGCCGCGACCGATTTCCAGGCAGATCTTCGGCAGCTGGGTGGTTTTGCCCGAGCCGGTTTCGCCGGCGATGATCAGCACCTGATGCTTGAGCAGCGCTTCCTTGATTTCATCGCGCTTGGCGGCGATGGGCAGGCTGTCGTCGTAACGAATCACCGGCAGGCTGGCGCGCCGCGCCAACACCTGATCACAGGACGCCTGCATGCGCGCCACCCACTGGGCCAGCTTGGCTTCGTCAGGCTTTTTGCGCAGCTCAAGCAACTGCCGACGCAGCCGGTGGCGGTCGGCGAGCATGGCGTGATCGAGGTTTTTCAGCAGTTTGTCGAGTGAAGGCGATTCGTCAGTCATCAGGTACGCAATAAGTCGTCTAGTGGCGCAGGGGGCGGATTGTCGCAGATTTTACGGCCGCTGCGCGGCCGAATCGCGAGCAGGCTCGCTCCCACATTGACCGCGGCGCCCCGATTTTGTGGTCGCTGTAGATCCAGTGTGGGAGCGAGCCTGCTCGCGATTCGATTGCGCAGCAATCGCAGAGAACTACTCGGTATCGAGGCCCTTGCGCCGATACGGGAACACGTCGATCACCTTGCCGGCACGAATCGCCTCTTGCAGGCTTTTCCAGTAATCGGCGTTGTACAACTCGCCGTGCAACTGATCGAACAAGCGCCGCTGCGCGGAATCGGCAAACAGAAACGGCGGAAACTCCTCGGGGAACACGTCCAGCGGCCCGATCGAATACCACGGCTCGGACGCCATCTCATCTTCCGGCGTACGCGGTTGCGGGATGTGGCGGAAGTTGGCTTCGGTCAGGAAGCAGATCTCGTCGTAGTCATAAAACACCACGCGACCGTGACGGGTGACGCCGAAGTTTTTCAGCAGCATGTCGCCGGGAAAAATGTTCGCCGCCGCCAGTTGCTTGATCGCCAGGCCGTAATCTTCCAGCGCGTCGTGCACCTGCGCCTCGTTGGCGTTTTCCAGGTACAGGTTCAACGGCGTCATCCGCCGCTCGGTCCAGCAGTGGCGGATCAATACGGTGTCGCCTTCCACCGACACGGTAGACGCCGCCACGTCCAGCAATTCTTCCAGACACGCCGGCTCGAACTTGCTCAACGGAAAACGGAAATCGGCGAACTCCTGGGTATCGGCCATGCGCCCGACGCGGTCGACGCTTTTCACCAGCCGGTATTTCTCGATCACCGTCGCGCGGTCGACGTTTTTCGACGGTGAGAAACGGTCCTTGATGATTTTGAACACGGTGTTGAAACCCGGCAGCGTGAACACGCTCATCACCATGCCGCGCACGCCGGGGGCCATGATGAACTGGTCGTCGGTGCTGGCCAGGTGGTTGATCAGCGCCCGGTAAAACTCCGACTTGCCGTGCTTGTAGAAACCGATCGAGGTGTACAGCTCGGCGATGTGTTTGCCCGGCAAGATCCGCCGCAGGAAACCGATGAACTCCGCCGGCACCGGCACATCGACCATGAAGTAGGAACGGGTGAACGAGAAGATGATCGACACGTCGGCTTCGTCGGTGATCAACGCATCAATCTGGATGCCACGGCCCTCAAGGTGCAGCAGCGGAATCGCCAGCGGCCATTGCTCATCGGTGGTGTAGATGCGCCCCACCAGGTAAGCGCCCTTGTTGCGGTACAACACCGAGGAAAACAGCTCGACGCTCAGCTCGGGATCCTTGCACACCCAGTCCGGCAGGTTCTCGCGCAGCTGTGCTTCGAGGCGACGCAGATCGCCCGCGAGGTCGGCGTAATCCTCGCTGAAACGGTAGTCGGCAAAAATGCTCGCCAACATGCCTGACAACTGCCCCTGAGGTTTGTAGGTGCGGGTTTGCGCGGCGCGCGCCCGGCGCAGGCTTGGCCGGGTGGTGTGGATGAACATGCAGCCATCGCTGATCAGGTCGTGGCTGAACAGCCCGCAGAAGATCGAGTTGTACCAGGTCTCGGACAGTTCATCGTCGAAGCGCAGGTCGATCAGGCTGATGTAGGCGCTTTTGACCAGTGGCCAGCAGCTGACATCCAGCGTGTCGGCGTCGAACGCGATGCGCAGCCGGTCCACCGTTTCGCTGACTTTATCTTCGTAGAGGTTGATCCGCGCCGCCGAGGCGATTTGCGTTTCCTGCCATTGGGCTTGCTCGAAACGCGCCCGGGCGCCGTCGGTGATCTGCCGGAAATGCTCGCGGTAATCGTCAAAGCCATCGAGGATCATTCGGGCGATGTCGGCGGCTGGCCATTGCTGCGGCATGGTGAGACCTCTACGGGAATTCGGAAGGCCTGAGCTTAGCCAGTGAACCGGGTGCAGGAGAAGCCTAATTTCGGTCCGAAAACGAATGAATCGCTCATGGGCGCAGTTTTTTCAGACTTTTTTTAATCGACCGTTCGGTCAGTAAACGACCTCAAAAGTCACTCTCCATCCACTTAATCGATTCATCTACAACCCTCTGATTATCAGGCGTACGGATCCAATCCACGGTCAGGCAAATGTCAGCCGCCAGGTTTTCTGCTTTTTCCTGAAAGCCTGCCCGCCTGAAAAGTGCTCTCGAACTGGTCTTACCAAGATAATGGCACTTTGATATACACCCCGCGTTCACCCGCCTAAAAACAAGATCCTCGGCCCACGAGGACTACCTCTCAAAATGCCCAAGGAGCACATAAGATGCCTATAAGGAACATGCGCATAGGTTTGCGCGCGAGCTTGAGTTTTGCTGTGCTGGCCAGCCTGCTGGTGCTGGTCGGGATGTTCGGCCTGGGCCAGATGGCGACCCTGCGCGAGAGTGCATCGGTCATCGAGGAATCGTGGATGCCGAGCATCGAGAGCATCCATGACAGCGCGTCCAACATCGCCACCATCCGCCTGGAATCGTTGCGGTTGATCGCCAACAACCAGAGCGCTGTGCGGGAAAGGAGCAAAGGCATCCTCAACGCGCAACGCCAGGAATTGCAAAAGCGCCTCAACGACCACAAGACGCTGCTGTCCAGCGACCAGGAACGGGCCATGCTCGACAGCCTGAATGCCGCCGTCGCGAAGTACCTGGCCATCCTCGACCAGATCCTCGCGCAGATCGATGCCGGCCAGGATGAGCAGGCCTACGCCCGCCTCAACAGTGAACTGGCCCCGCAGGGCATCGTGCTGGATAAATCCCTGGAATCGATGATCAGTTTCAATCAGCAAGGCGCCGATACCGCAGCGGACGCCGCCGCGTTGATGTACCAGCGTGCGCAATGGATCGTCGGCACGATCATCGTGATTGCGCTGCTTGCCACGCTGCTGTTGGCCTGGTTGCTGACGCGCAGCATCACCACGCCGATCAATCAGGCGCTGCAGGTCGCACGCCGGATTGCCGCGGGCGACCTCAGCGGACAGATTGCCAGCCACGGCAAGGACGAAGCCGCGCAATTGCTCAATGCCCTCGCCGACATGCAAGGCAACCTGCGCACGACCATTCGCGGCATCAGCGACTCGGCGCGCCAGCTGGCGTCGGCAGCCGAGGAAATGAGTTCGGTGATGGAGGAAAGCACTCGCGGCCTGCAGCAGCAGAACGACCAGATCGAGATGGCCGCCACCGCCGTCACCGAGATGAGCACTGCGGTGGACGAGGTCGCCGCGAATGCCGTGTCCAGCGCCGAGGCCTCCCAGGCGTCGAACGAGGACAGCAAGCACGGCCACGTGCAGGTCACTGAAACCATCACCGCGATTCAGGGGCTGGTCAGCGAAGTGCTTGGCGCCTCGGAACGGGCCGAGGGCCTGGCGGTTCAGGCGCAGGACATCAGCAAAGTGCTGGAAGTGATTCGCGGCATCGCCGGGCAGACCAACCTGTTGGCGCTCAATGCGGCCATCGAAGCCGCACGCGCCGGTGAAGCCGGGCGCGGGTTTGCCGTGGTGGCCGATGAAGTGCGCTCGCTGGCGCAACGCACCCAGAACTCCACCGAAGAAATCGAGCTGATGATCAACAACATCCAGCACGGCACCGGGGCCACGGTCAGCGCGCTGCAAAGCAGTGCCGAACACGCCAGCCAGACCTTGCGCCGGGCCAACAGTGCCGGCAGCGCCCTGGAGAAAATCACCGCATCGATCTCGCAGATCAACGAACGCAACCTGGTCATCGCCAGCGCTGCCGAACAGCAAGCGCTGGTGGCCCGGGAAGTCGATCAGAACCTGGTGACCATTCGCGATCTCTCGACCCAGACCGCCGCCGGCGCCACCCAGACTTCGGCCGCCAGTCAGGAACTGTCGCGGCTGGCAATCGACCTCAACGGCCTGGTGACACGTTTCATAATTTGATGCCGGTTTTTCGGTTGCCATAGGCAAGGCTCTCGGCAACACTCTCGTCCCCATCAAGGAAGGAGTGCACCGTGAGCCCTGTCGATATCGTTCGTTTACTGTCGCTGGCGGCCATCTGGGGCGCGAGTTTCCTGTTCATGCGCATCATCGCCCCAGTGATTGGCAGCATCCCCACGGCGTTTTTCCGCGTGTCGATTGCGGCGGTCGGGTTGCTGATGATTGTCGGGTTGATGCGCATCAGCTGGGATTTCAAGGGCAAGCTCAAAACCGTGATGCTGCTCGGGGTGATCAACTCCGGGATTCCGGCGACCCTCTATTCAGTGGCGGCCCAGGTGCTGCCCGCCGGTTACTCGGCAATCTTCAACGCCACCACGCCACTGATGGGCGTGTTGATCGGCGGCCTGTTCTTCAGTGAGCGGCTCACTGCCGCCAAGCTCGGCGGGGTGTTTCTCGGTTTGTTCGGTGTTGGCGTGCTGACCCGTGCCGGCCCGGTGGCCTTCGACCTGCAACTGCTGATGGGCGCCCTCGCCTGCCTGCTCGCCACCACCTGTTACGGTTTTGCCGGGTTCCTCGCCCGCCGCTGGCTCGATCAGGCCGGCGGGCTCGACAGTCGTCTTTCGGCACTGGGCAGCATGCTCGGGGCGACCTTGTTCCTGCTGCCGTTGTTCGGCTACAGCGTGATCAGCCAGCCACCGGCGAGCTGGGGCGGCTGGAGCGTGTGGCTGTCGTTGCTGGGATTGGGGCTGGGGTGCACGGCGTTTGCGTACATCATTTACTTCCGCCTGCTCAGCTCGATCGGGCCTTTGAAATCGATGACAACGACGTTCCTGATTCCGCCGTTCGGGGTGTTGTGGGGGGCGTTGCTGCTGGATGAGCCGTTGTCGATGGCGCATGTGTATGGCGGGGTGTTGATTGCGGCGGCGTTGTGGTTGGTGTTGAAGCCTTCGGTGATGAAGAAGGCTGAGGTGGTGGCCCGATAATCATGTGGTGTTGGTGATGACGCCATCGCCGGCAAGCCAGCTCCTACAGGGTTCGCGTGGACCTTGTAGGAGCTGGCTTGCCGGCGATGGCGGTGGTTCAGGCAACTACAAAGGTGACTGACTCACTTCGCCATCCACCAACCGCCGAATCCCCAGCGGATTCGCGTTCTGCAACGCCTCGGGCAACAACGCATCCGGGTAATTCTGGAAGCACACCGGCCGCAGGAATCGATCAATCGCCAGCGTCCCCACCGACGTCCCGCGAGAGTCCGACGTCGCCGGATACGGCCCGCCATGCACCATCGCCTCGCAGACTTCGACCCCGGTCGGATAGCCGTTGAGCAAGATCCGCCCGACTTTTTCCTGTAGCAATTGCGCCAGCCAGCGGTATTCCAGCAGCTCTTCGGCCTCGCCGATCAGCGTCGCCGTCAATTGCCCGCGCAGGCCGTGCAGCGCCGCCGAGAGCTGCGCCCGATCTTCGACTTCGATGACGATGGTGGTCGGCCCGAACACTTCCTCCTGAAGCAACTCATCGCCCTTGAGCAGCAGGCTGACATCGGCCTTGAACACCTGCGGTTGCGCCTGATTACCCTGCTGCGGTTTGCCCGCCAGGTGCGTCAGCCCCGGATGTTCGTGCAATTCCCCAAGGCCTTGGCTGTAGCTGACCAGCGCGCCGGCATTGAGCATGGTTTGTGCCGGCTGCTCGTTCATGTTGGCGCAGAACTGTTGAAGGAATGCGCTGAACTGTGGCGAACGCAAACCGATGACCAAACCCGGATTGGTGCAGAACTGCCCGCAACCCAAGGTCACCGAACCGGCCAGTTGCGCCGCGATCTGCTCGCCCCGCACGGCGAGGGCTTCGGGCAACAGGAACACTGGGTTGATGCTCGACATTTCGGCGAACACCGGGATCGGTTGCGGCCGGGTCGCGGCCATGTGGCTCAGGGCATTACCGCCCTTGAGCGAACCGGTGAAGCCCACGGCCTGAATGGCCGGGTGCTTGACCAGCCACTCACCAACGCCACCGCCATAAATCATGTTGAACACACCCGCCGGCATGCCCGTGCGTTCGGCGGCGCGGATGATGGCGTCCGCGACCCGTTCGGCGGTCGCCATGTGTCCGCTGTGCGCCTTGAACACCACCGGGCAACCGGCGGCCAGTGCCGAAGCGGTATCGCCACCCGCCGTGGAAAAAGCGAGCGGAAAGTTGCTGGCGCCAAACACCGCCACCGGACCGATGGCGATGCGGTACTGGCGCAGATCCGGGCGTGACAACGGCTGACGATCCGGCAAGGCCCGATCGATCCGCGCACCGTAGAAATCACCGCGCCGCAGGACCTTGGCGAACAGGCGCATCTGGCCGCTGGTGCGCCCGCGCTCGCCCTGGATACGCCCGGCCGGCAGTGCCGTTTCCCGGCAGACCGTGGCGACGAAGTCATCGCCCAGCGCATCGATTTCATCGGCGATGGCATCGAGGAACGCGGCGCGTTTTTCCGCGCTCAGGTTGCGGTAGATCGGGTACGCCGCAGCGGCGGCTTTGGCGGTCGCATCCACTTCGGCTTCAGTCGCCTGGAAGAAGGTGCCGGGCAGCGGCTCGCCGGTGGTGGCATCGAGGCTTTGCAGTTGCAACGTGCCGTTGGCGCTGCGCTGTCCGCCGATGTAGTTGTGTCCAGAGAACGTGGTCATAATTTATTCCTGATCGATTGGCACAGACCTGTAGGAGCCGGCTTGCCGGCGATTGGCCTTCAAGCCTTGCATCGATCTCTCGGACGCAATCGCCGGCAAGCCGGCTCCTACAAGGGCGGATGTTCCGCTGGCTTTTAGAGCGAACGCACGTGGCCGATGGCCAACGGCTGGGCGCTTTCGCCGATGCCGTTTTCCAGCGGTGCGCCAAACGCGTCGAGGCTGATCTGGAAGCGATCCCCCGGCTGGGTTTTCACGCCGTCGGCAAACGACAGCGTCGCGGTGCCGAAGTAATGCACGTGGACATCGCCCGGACGCAAAAACTGCGCGTATTTGAAATGATGGAATTCGAGGTTGGCGAGGCTGTGGCACATGTTGTCTTCGCCGCTGAGAAACTCTTTTTCCCAGAGGGTTTCGCCGTTGCGGATGATGCGGCTGGTGCCAGCCAGATGACGGGGCAATTCACCGACACGCAGCTCCGGACCATAGGCGCAGAAACGCAGTTTCGAGTGCGCGAGGTACAGGTAATTGCGCCGTTCCATGACATGGTCGGAGAACTCGTTACCCAAGGCATAACCGACACGATACGGCAGACCATCGTCGCCAATCACATAGAGGCCGGTCAGTTCCGGTTCTTCACCGGCATCTTCGGCAAACGGCGGCACCGGGAAATCCGCGCCGGGGCGCACGACGATGCTGCCGTCGCCCTTGTAGAACCATTCCGGCTGCGCGCCGACCTGTCCGGCTGCGGGTTTGCCACCTTCCAGGCCCCACTTGAAAATGCGCATGGTGTCGGTCATGCCGGCTTCAACGGCGCCATCCTGCTGGTGCATTTTGTCCCGCGCCGAGGCGCTGCCCAGATGGGTCAGGCCGGTGCCGCTGATCAGGCAGTGCGCCGGGTCTTCGTGATCCAGCGGCGGCAGGACGTTGCCCTGCTGCAACAGTTGCGCGTAATCCGGGCCTGCCTCGGTGCCGCGTTGGGCCACTTCTTCTTGCAGACTGCGTTGGGCGCGGATCGCCGCGAGAGCCAGTTCACGAGTGCTGCGGGTGCCTTTGAGCACTTGGACCTGCAAACCTTCGACGACGCCGACCTGACGCTCACCGGCAGTGTTTTCAAATTGAATCAGGCGCATGTCGGCCCTCCAGAAAGTCGTGAATGGCGCCGCTCACGAGCGGCGCCTCAAGGTCACTCGATGATGTTGAAGTCGCTCAGGTACTCATCGGAGATTTCCAGGCCCAGGCCCGGCTTGTTGTCGTCGAGCTGGATGTAGCCGTTGACCGGTTGCGGCTCGCCCTTGAACACGTAGTAGAAGAGTTCGTTGCCGACCTCGACATCGAACACCGGGAAGAACTCGGCCATCGGTGAGGCGGTGGTGGACATGGTCAGGTGATAGTTGTGCATCTGCCCCGCGTGCGGGATCACCGGTACCGACCAGGCTTCGGCCATGGCGTTGATCTTGCGCGCGGCGGTGATGCCGCCCACACGGTTGGTGTCGTACTGGATCACGTCGACGGCGCGGCGCTCCAGCAGGTCTTTGAAGCCGTAGGAGGTGAATTCGTGTTCGCCGCCGGAGATCGGCATGATCCCCATTTTTTTCAGCTCGATGTAGCCTTCGATGTCGTCGGCGATCACCGGCTCTTCGAGCCAGCGCGGTTCGAATTCGGCGAGTTTCGGCAACATGCGGCGTGCGTATTCCAGGGTCCAGCCCATGTAACATTCGAGCATGATGTCGATGTCCGGGCCGGCCAGTTCACGCAGTGCGCGCACTTGTTCGATGTTTTTGCGCATGCCCGCCGGGCCATCTTTCGGGCCGTAGCCGAAACGCATTTTCAGCGCGGTGAAACCCTGGTTCAGATAGCCCTGTGCTTCTTCGAGGAACAGGTCGAGGTTGTCATTGGCGTAGAGCTTGGAGGCGTAGGTCCAGATCTTTTCCTTGGTGCGCCCGCCCAGCAGTTTGAACACCGGTTTGTTGACCGCTTTGCCCATGATGTCCCAGATCGCGATGTCGATCGCCGAGATCGCCGCCATGCCGATGCCTTTACGGCCCCAGGCGTGGCTCTGGCGGTACATCTTCTGCCAGATGTATTCGTTGTCGAACGGGTCTTCACCAATCGCAATCGGCGCCAGGTAGGTGTCGATGATTTCCTTGGCCACACGCGGCGCCAGGGCGCAGTTACCGATGCCGACGAGACCGGTGTCAGTCTCGACTTCCACCACCAGCCAGCCGTGGAAACGGAACGAACCCATGGCGTCGCCGCGTTCGAACAGGATGTCGCTGGCGTTGGTGCAGAAGTGCGCTTGTGGTGGGACGACTTTGCCTTTCCACTCGAAAACGCGGGTACGGATTGCTTTGATTTTCATGAATTCAATTCCTTGCTAACGCTTGGGTAGTGATCAGCCAACCTGAGCCGGTGTGAGCTGCGAGGGGGATTTAGGGGTGTGGGTGCTGCGAAGTCGGGACAACAGGACGGCGCCGACAATGCCGACCAGGGCCAGGGCGAACATGCCGGCGCGGGGGTCGGCGAAGCTGGTTTCCATCACGGTTTTCAGGTTCGGCGCGACGAAGCCGCCGAGGTTGCCGATGGAGTTGATCAGGGCGATCCCGCCGGCTGCGGCGGCACCGCTGAGGTAGCTGGTGGGAATGGTCCAGAACAGTGGCTGCACCGAGACGAAACCGGCAGCGGCGAAGCAGAAGGCGATGACCACCGGAACCATGCTGGTGCCCAGCGCCGAGGCGGCGATGCCGAGGGCGGCCATGGTCAGCATGCACACGGCGAGGCGACGATGTTGCCCGGTGCGGTCGGCGTAGCGAGTGACGAGACGGGTCACGACCAGGGCGCAGATCCACGGTATCGCGGTGATCAGGCCGACGTTGAGGCCGACGTGGCCGTCGAGCAGCCCGGCGATGCGCGTCGGCAGGTAAAACACCACGCCGTACACGCTCATCTGAATGGTGAAATACGCCAGGCAGAATTGCAGCACCCGAGGGTTGCGCAGCGCACTGAGAAAACCATGGGGGCTGCTGTCTTTTTTCTTCGCGTCTTCTTCGCTGAGCGCGGTTTGCAGCGCCTGCTTTTCATCGACGCTCAACCACGTGGCATCGGCCGGGCGGTTGACCAGATAGAAGTACGCAGCGATGCCGACCACCGATGCCATCAAGCCTTCGACGACGAACAACCATTGCCAGTTGGTCAGGCCGAACACGCCATGGAAGTCCAGCAACCAGCCCGACAGCGGGCTGCCCAGCACCAGCGCCAGGGGTAAGCCGAAGTAGAACAGACCGAGCGCCTGGCCACGGCTTTGTGCCGGGAACCAGTAGGTGAGGTAAAGGATGATCCCCGGGAAGAAACCGGCTTCGGCGACACCCAGCAGGAAGCGCAGGACGTAAAAGGTTTCGGCGTTGTGGGCGAACATCATTGCCGCCGAGACCAGGCCCCAGGTGACCATGATCCGGCACAGCCAGACCTTCGCGCCGAGGCGGTGCAGCATGTAGTTGCTCGGCACTTCGAAGAACGCGTAGCCGATGAAGAAGATGCTCGCGCCGAACGCGAACGCGGCATCGCCCAAACCGGTGTCGGCCTGCAACGCGGCTTTGGCGAAGCCGACGTTGGAGCGATCGATGAAGGCGAGGATGTACATCAGGATCAGAAACGGCAGCAGACGCAGCCGGCTTTTGGAGATGGCACTGGACAGAGCCAGGGCGAAATCTGGACGAGTCATGTGAAGGTTCCTTTGCTGCCGGTATGTGCCTTGCGGAAGTGACAAGGCGGGCTTTTTGTAGTTGTAGAATCGTGCGATCGAGGCGGCTCGGGTGGCCGGCTCTGGTCATTCGATGGAGCGACTTTAGCCAGCGCACAGGGCGGCGGATAATCACTTATGCACATCCATCGATAACCTGGGGTGATAGGTAAGTGCGGTTATTGCCTAGATCGAGTTATCAGGCGCCCCCTAAAACAACTGTGGGAGCGAGCCTGCTCGCGAAGGCGATCTGACAGGCACATTGCAGTGACTGATAGAGCGCTATCGCGAGCAGGCTCGCTCCCACATGGGGTTTTGCGTTGATTGAACAACCTGGCAGCACCACGCATTACTGTAGGAGCCGGCTTGCCGGCGATTGCGGTCTGACAGTCACCTTACTGTGTGTCTGTCAGGCCCTCATCGCTGGCAAGCCAGCTCCTACAGGGTTTTGCATGGTTCACAAATACTGGCAACACCACGCATTACTGTAGGAGCCGGCTTGCTGGCGATAGCGGTCTGACAGTCACTTCATCTGTGTCTGTCAGGACCTCATCGCCAGCAAGCCGGCTCCTACAGTGGGATTGCGTGTGTCAGTGAATTTTGTGGGGGGTCAGTAGTGGTTGGTGCCCATGCGGCAGGCGATTTCGAAGGCCTGGCGGATCGCGCCGGGGTTGGCTTTGCCTTGGCCGGCGATGTCGAACGCGGTGCCATGGGCCGGTGTGGTGATGGGGATCGGCAAGCCGCCCTGCACCGTCACCCCACGGGAGAAGCCCATCAACTTGATCGCGATCTGTCCCTGGTCGTGGTACATCGTCACCACCGCGTCAAAGGCGCTCGCATCGCCCTGCACCTTGAGGAAAATCGTGTCGCCCGGGTACGGACCTTCGGCCGCAATCCCCAACGCCTGCGCCGAACGTACGGCCGGGCCGATGATGTCCAGTTCTTCGCGACCGAACGAGCCGTTGTCGCCGTTATGCGGGTTCAGGCCGCACACGCCGATGCGCGGCTTGGCCAGGCCGTTGCGCTTGAGCGCGGTGTCGATCAGCTGGATCGCTTCCACCACCCGCGCTTGCGTCAGCATGCCCGGCACCTCGGCCAAGGCCACATGCGAGGTCACCCGCGACGTCCAGAGGTTGTCGAGCACGTTGAATTCGCAGAACGGCCCGTGGAAATCCAGCAACTCGGCGAACCAGTGCAACTCGTCGTTGTGGGCCATGCCGGCCATGTGCAGCGAGGTCTTGTTCAGCGGCCCGAACAGCACCGCGCCGGTGGTGCCGGCCTCGGTGAGACGCAGGGCTTTTTCCAGAGTGTCGAGGCTGTAGCGGCCACCAATGACGCTGGCTTCACTGCGCGGGAATTCGCCAATGGTGTCGCCGCGAAAGTCATAGAACAACGGCGTGTCATCGACAAATGACAGCTGATCCAGCGACTCGACGCGACGGTACGGAAACTCCACCCCGGCGATGCGCATGCCGCGCCGCATTTCCGCCTCGTCGGCAATCAGGATCACGTTGGCCTGGCTGCGAACCTGAGGCTCGGCGAGCAGGCGTGCGATCAGTTCCGGGCCGATGCCCGCCGGGTCGCCCAGGACCATGGCGATGGTTGTCTTGCTCATGCTTCACTCCTCAAGGGTTCGGGCCATGTACGGTCAATGGCGCTAGGCTCGCAGCGATAAACCCGCTGCGCGTTGCTGTAGAACAGGCGCTCCTGATCCGCCCATGGCAGGTCAGCAACGATGGATTTGAAACCGCTGTAGATGTCGTCGAACGAGCCGCACAGGCTGTCCACCGGAAAGTTGCTGGCGAACATCACGCGGTCGGTGCCGAACATGGCGATCACTTCGCGCACGATCCAGGCATTGTCTTTGGCGCGCCACGCCTGCCCTTTCAGGCCCAGGCCGGAAACCTTCACCTGCACGTTCGGCCATTCGGCCAGTCGCGCCATCGCCAGACGCCACCCCGCCAGGCCTTCGGCGCTGCGGTCATTGGGCAACCCGGCGTGGTTGAGAATCAGCGTGGTGCCGGGAAAGTCCCGGGCCAGCCGTTCGGCTTCGTAGAGGTTCCACCAGGGTGTCTGCAAATCGAAATGCAGCCCCAGCCCTTGCAGCGCGGCGTAACTGCGGCGCCAGTGTTCATCGCTCATCAGGCTGCGCAGATGGCCCACCTGCGCCGTCGAAGTCGGGCCACCGGGTTTGTGGCGCACGCTGCGTACGCACTTGAAACTCGCCTGCTCGGTGAGCACCGCGATGGCGTCCGGATGATCGAGCCAGGCCTGCGCGACGATTGCATTCGGTACGCCGTAACGCGCCGCCAAACCTTCAATGAATCGGGTTTCGCCAATCGGGTCTTGCGGGTCCCATTCGGTCTCGACGTACACCGTTTTCACGACGTTATGCGAACCGGCATCGGCGAAGTAATCGTCGGGAAAATAGCGCCGTTTGATCGCGCTGTAGTCGCCGTAGCGAAACGGGATCCTGGCTTCAGGCGCGAGCCACGGATGGTGATTGATCGTCGGGTCCCAGAAGTGGTGATGGGCGTCGATGATCGGCCCCGTATACAACTCAGTCATGGCGCACCTCGTCGAGGCTGATGAACAGCGTGGCGAAAACGAAGACCGCCGAACACGCCGCAAAGAAACCCAGCACCGGCGCGAATCCACCGGCCATTTGCAGGATCACGCCGACCAGGATCGGCACCGCAATCCCGCCCGTGCTGCCGGCCATGTTCATCACGCCGCCGATCAGGCCGACCCGCGCCGGCGCCGCCAGCAATGCCGGGAAGCTCCAGTAGAGGCTGCCCCACATCAGGAAAAACGCAGTCATGGCCAACAACGCCACGGCGGCAAAAGGGTTAGTCAGGGTCGGCAACAACAGAAACGCGCCGAGAGCCACCAGACCGGAAAACGCCAGCAGGCTCTTGACCGCCACACCGCGACTGACACCTTTGCGGATCAACCCGTCGCAGAGGAAACCACCGGTCAACGAGCCGAGCGCACCGCAGACAAAAATCACGAACGTCGCCGCACCAATGCCCTTGATATCGAAGCCGCGAGCCTGCGCCAGATAACTCGGGCCCCAGGTCAGCAAGCCGAAATACACCATCGCCCAACTGGCGCGGCCAATCAGCAAACCGCTCAGGGAACGCGCCGCAATGCCCAGGCCTTTGACTGGCACCCGCGCCGCTTCGGCTGCTGGCGTGGCGCGTCCGGCGTTGATCTTCTCGAGCTCTTCGGCATTCACTTGCGGGTGGCTGGCCGGGTCATCGCGCAGATACCGCCGCGCCAGCCACGCCAGTACCAGCGTCGCGATACCGGCAATCACGAACGCCAGGCGCCATGAGTCCAGCGACGCGATCAGATAGGCGATGATCAACCCGCCGAGCGCCACGCCCAACGGGCTGCCGCTGTCCATCAGCACCGCGCCGCGACTGCGCTCGCTTGGCGCCAGCCACAACGAAATCAATTTGCCGCCCGACGGGAACAAGGGAGCCTCGGCAGCACCGAGTGCAACGCGGGCGAACAGCAATGACAAGCCGCCCGTGGCAAATGCCGCCAACACTTGAAACGTCCCCCACAACCCGGTGGACCAACTGATGACCCGGTGCGGGCCGAAGCGGTCGATCATCCAGCCGCCGGGAATCTGCAACAGCGCATAGGCCCAGAAGAAGCTGCTGAGGATCAGGCCTTGCATGCTCGGCGACAGGGAAAACTCATGGGCGATGGTCGGCATCGCAATGGACAGCGACACCCGGTCGATGAGGTTGACCATGGTCAGCGCGAAGATGATCGCGAAGATCCGCCAGCGCACATTGCTGGCCTTGGTGGTGCCGGTCAGCGGTTCGGCCGCTGCGGCGGGTTGGGCAACTGCGCCGGGCAATTGCAGGGAAGCACTGGGACGAGCCATGGTGCGTACCTCGAATTTATTATTTTTGTGAAGTTGCAAACACCGACCTTGTAGGAGCCGGCTTGCTGGCGATAGCGGTGTATCAGTCAACATTGATAGCGCCTGACCCACCGCTATCGCC
>NZ_JAGYFZ010000126.1:0-15518 GCF_019946675.1 Pseudomonas sp. BF-B-15 | reverse complement strand
GATATCGACTGACATACCGTCTTCGCGGGCAAGCCTCGCTCCTACAGGGGGTTGCGCCAACCGAATGCCCCGGGCTTGCAATCCACTCTTAAGTCAGGCCGCGTTGGCCCGACGACTGAAACCTGTTGGGAGTTTCACATGGCAAACGCCTCCAGCATTTACAGGAAGGCTCTTGAAGGTCACCAGGCACCGAAAAAGGTGTTGGTGAAAGTCGACCGCGTCACCAAGAAATTCGACGAAACCACCGCAGTGGACGATGTTTCGCTTGAGATTCATCAAGGGGAAATCTTCGCCTTGCTCGGCGGTTCCGGTTCCGGCAAATCGACGCTGCTACGCATGCTCGCCGGCTTCGAGCGCCCGACCGAAGGGCGGATCCTGCTCGATGGCGTGGACATCACCGACATGCCGCCGTACGAACGGCCGATCAACATGATGTTCCAGTCGTACGCCCTGTTCCCACACATGACCGTCGCACAGAACATTGCCTTCGGCCTCAAGCAGGACCGTTTGCCCGCCAGTGAAATCGACGCCCGCGTGGAAGAGATGCTGCGCCTGGTGCACATGACCCAATACGCCAAACGCAAACCCCATCAACTGTCCGGCGGTCAGCGTCAGCGTGTCGCCCTCGCCCGCTCCCTGGCGAAACGTCCGAAGCTGTTGTTGCTCGACGAACCGATGGGCGCGCTGGATAAAAAACTGCGTTCGCAGATGCAGCTTGAGCTGGTGGAAATCATCGAGCGCGTTGGCGTGACCTGCGTGATGGTGACCCACGACCAGGAAGAGGCCATGACCATGGCCCAGCGCATCGCGATCATGCACCTGGGCTGGATCGCCCAGATCGGTAGCCCGGTCGACATTTACGAAGCCCCGGTCAGCCGCATGGTCTGCGAATTCATCGGCAACGTGAACGCCTTCGAAGGCACCGTTGTCGAGGACCTTGAAGGTCACGCGATCATTCACAGCAAGGATCTGGAGCAGAAGATCTACGTCGGCCACGGCGTCAGCACTTCGGTGGAGGACAAGTCCATCACCTACGCGATCCGTCCGGAAAAACTGCTGGTCAGCACCACCCAACCCGAGTCCCGCTACAACTGGTCCAGCGGCAAGGTGCATGACATCGCCTACCTCGGCGGTCACTCGGTGTTCTATGTCGAACTGCCTGGCGGCAAAGTCGTGCAGTCGTTCATGGCCAACGCCGAACGCCGTGGCGCGCGTCCGACCTGGGACGACAAGGTCTACGTGTGGTGGGAAGACGACAGCGGCGTGGTACTGCGCTCATGAAAACACTCAATCAGCGGTTCATGCGGCTGATGCCGAGTGGTCGAAAGCTCGTCATCGGGATTCCATTCCTGTGGCTGTGCCTGTTTTTCCTGTTGCCGTTCTTCCTGGTGATGAAGATCAGCTTCTCGGAAGCGGCGCTGGCCATTCCTCCTTACTCCGAGATCTACACCTTCGCCGAACAGAAACTCCAGCTGTTCCTCAACGTCGGCAACTACCTGCTGCTGACCGAGGATGAGTTGTACATCTCGGCTTACTTCGGTTCGTTGAAGGTCGCGTTTTTCAGCACGCTGATGTGCCTGGTGATCGGTTTCCCGATGGCCTACGCGATCACCAAGGCAAGCAAGGAAGCGCAAAACGTCTTGCTGCTGTTGATCATGATGCCGACCTGGACTGCGATCCTGATCCGCGTGTATGCGTGGATGGGCATCCTCAGCAACAACGGTTTGCTCAACGCGTTTTTGATGTGGACCGGGCTCACCGATCACCCAATCGAGATCCTCAACACCAACACGGCCGTGTATATCGGCGTGGTCTACGCCTACTTGCCGTTCATGGTCTTGCCGCTGTACGCCAACCTGGTCAAGCACGATCAAAGCTTGCTGGAAGCGGGTTCGGACCTGGGGTCGAGCAACTTCAACAACTTCTGGAAAATCACCGTGCCGCTGGCCAAGAACGGGATCATCGCCGGCTGCATGCTGGTGTTCATTCCGGTGGTCGGTGAGTTCGTGATTCCGGAACTGCTGGGCGGCCCGGAAACCCTGATGATCGGCCGTGTGCTGTGGCAAGAGTTCTTCAACAACCGCGACTGGCCGGTGGCGTCTGCCCTGGCGGTGGTGATGCTGTTGATCCTGATTGTGCCGATCCTGTTGTTCAACCGTAGCCAGGCCAAAGAGATGGAGGGTCGGGGATGAAACGCTTCGGATTTTCAAAGTTCATGCTGATTTTCGGCCTGTCGTTTATCTACCTGCCGATGCTGATCCTGGTGATCTACTCGTTCAACGCCTCGAAACTGGTGACGGTGTGGGGCGGCTGGTCGGTGAAGTGGTACGTCGGCTTGCTCGACAACTCGCAACTGATGGGCTCGGTGGTGCGCTCGCTGGAGATTGCCTGCTACACCGCGATTGCAGCGGTGGCGCTGGGGACTTTGGCGGCGTTCGTGCTGACTCGCGTCACGCGCTTCAAGGGCCGTACGCTGTTTGGTGGCCTGGTCACCGCGCCGTTGGTGATGCCTGAAGTGATCACCGGCCTGTCGCTGTTGCTGCTGTTCGTGGCCATGGCGCAGCTGATCGGCTGGCCGATGGAGCGTGGCATCGTCACCATCTGGATTGCCCACACCACGTTCTGTGCCGCTTATGTCGCGGTGGTGGTTTCCGCCCGCCTTCGTGAGCTGGACCTGTCCATCGAAGAAGCGGCCATGGACCTCGGGGCGAAACCGTTCAAGGTGTTTTTCCTGATCACCATCCCGATGATCGCGCCGTCACTGGCGGCCGGCGGCATGATGTCGTTTGCGCTGTCGCTGGATGACCTGGTGTTGGCGAGTTTCGTATCCGGCCCAGGCTCGACGACCTTGCCAATGGAAGTGTTCTCGGCGGTGCGTCTGGGCGTGAAGCCTGAGATCAACGCCGTGGCCAGCCTGATACTGCTCGCCGTTTCGATTGTGACCTTCATGGTCTGGTACTTCAGCCGCCGCGCCGAAGCCAGCCGCAAACGGGCGATCCAGGAAGCGATGGACCAGACCGCCAGCGAATCCTGGCAGCAACCGAAAAAGCAAATGGTAGAAGCGACGGCCTAGTGCCGTCGCGTTTCACAGCTTTGCGTACTGAATAAAAAAAATGGAGTTGTACCGATGAAAATGTTTGGCAGGACTCTGCTGACACTGTCCTTATTGGGCGCGATGGCTACCGGCGCCCAGGCCAATGACAAGGTACTGCGCGTCTACAACTGGTCGGATTACATCGCCCCGGACACCGTCAAGAAGTTCGAAGACGAGACCGGTATCCGCGTGACCTACGATGTGTTCGACAGCAACGAAACCCTTGAGGCACGCCTGCTCGCAGGCAAATCCGGCTACGACATTGTCGTGCCGTCCAACAGCTTCCTGGCCAAGCAGATCAAGGCTGGCGTCTATCAGGAACTGGACAAGTCGAAGCTGCCGAACTGGAAAAACCTCAACCCGGTGTTGCTGAAAAACGCTTCGGCCAGCGACCCGGGAAACGGTCACGCCTTCCCGTACATGTGGGGCTCGATCGGCATCGGGTTCAACCCGGCCAAGGTCAAGGAAGTGCTCGGTGCCAATGCGCCGACCAACTCCTGGGACTTGCTGTTCAAACCGGAAAACGCCGAGAAACTGAAAGCCTGCGGCATCAGCTTCCTCGACTCACCGACTGAAATGCTGCCCGCCGCCCTGCACTATCTGGGCTACCCGGTGAACTCGCAGGACAAGGCGCAGATCGCCGAAGCTGAAGCGCTGTTCATGAAGATCCGGCCGTCGGTGGCGTATTTCCATTCGTCGAAGTACATCTCCGACCTGGCCAACGGCAACATCTGCGTCGCTGTCGGTTATTCCGGCGACGTGCTGCAAGCCAAGGCTCGCGCACAGGAAGCGGGCGACAAGGTGAAAATCGAATACAGCATTCCGAAGGAAGGCGCCGGCAGTTTCTACGACATGGTCGCAATCCCACGGGATGCGGCGAACGTCGACAACGCCTATCTGTTCATGAACTTCCTGATGCGCCCGGACATCATCGCCGAGATCACCAACAACATCGGCTACAGCAACGCCAACGCGGCGGCGACGCCCTTGGTGGATGAAGCGATTCGCGATGACCCGGGCTCGTATCCGCCCTTGGCCGTGATGGCGACGTTGTATGCGATTCCGGACATGCCGATCGGGGTTCAGCGGGTGATGACCCGGGGCTGGACGCGGGTGAAGCTCGGGAAATAATTGAGCCCCTTTGTAGGAGCGAGGCTTGCCCGCGAAGGGTCCGGCACATTCAACATTAATAGCGACTGACACACCGTCTTCGCGGGCAAGCCTCGCTCCTACAGGGGCATTGGGTTTTTACTGTTTACCGTTCACGCAGCGCCTTACCACCGCTGCACTCCTCTCTGACGAACGGCCTCACCTGGCTTCCTCGGTTAAGGTGAGTTCGGCGCCCTCCTCGGGCGCCTTTTTTTATGCCGGCACCAGCGGCCATTCGGCCAGCGCCCGATAGCGGCCCTTGTGGGATTCAAACAACACAAATCGATCCGCCCGCAGAAAAAACTCCGGCGGCGTCGTCGACTCAGGCACCGGCGCCCGATAGTCGCGCATCAATGTCAGATGCGGCCTGAATTCCTTGTGTGCCTCTTCAAACCCGAACGGCAACATCGCCTGCTCCAGCGCATACACCAGCCGCAGCAACTCCGGCGGTGCCTGTTCCGGTGCGAGCACCAACACCCCGGCCCTGCGCCACACATCCAGGCGATCCAGCGCCAACCGCAACGTCGCACCCGGCACGCGCACCTTTGCTGCCGCCGCGCAGATCTCGGCAATCTGCGCCACCTCCACAGCGCCCAAAAACAGCAACGTCAGATGGAAGTTTTCCACCGGCACCGGACGCCCGATGCGCAATTGCAGCGCGCTGCGCCATTGGGCAATCGCCTTGCGCTGTTCGGGTGGGCAATCCAATGCAAAAAACAGCCGTTTGACCGGCTCCGGGGTTTCGTCGCTCACGCCTGGCACCTCCTGACATGCACGTTATAGTTGAACCAACCGAATAAACGGGACGGGGCCATGCGAGAGATCATCAGCAAAGAGCCATGGTGGGCCGTGCCACCGCAACCGGGTCAGGATGAGTCAGAGCTGGAATGGGGCTGGCTGGTTCACTATAGCGAAGGTGAACCGCGTTTCGAGTTTGTCAAAGAGCGACCGACTGACAGCGAGATCCGCAATCGCAAGAGTTGCAGGATCACCCCGACGCCGGAGTGATCCTGACACGCACTCAGGCCTGCAAGAGGATGTTGAAGCCACCGAAGATCATCCGCTGACCATCGAACGGCATCGGGTTGACGTCTTGTTGCATGCGCGGGTCGGCCATCAATTTCTGCATGCCGGCATCGCGGGTGGGCTTGTCCGGCCAGACGATCCAGGAAAACACCACCGTTTCGTCGTCCTTGAGCTTCACGGCCAGCGGAAACGAAGTCACTTTGCCATCAGGCACATCATCGCCCCAGCATTCGACAATGCTCAGGGCGCCGTTTTCCTTGAAAATCACAGCGGCGGATTCCGCGTGTTTCTTGAATTTTTCGCGGTTGGCACTGGGCACCGCAAAGACACAGCCATCGACGTAAGACATGGTCATTCTCCTGCCGGGGGTTGAGGGTCGATCTGCGGTTTAGTCGGTTCGGACGGGCTCCAATCGACAGCGCCGCTGCCCGAACTGACCGACGGTACGTCGGCACTCCCCGCCAGGTTGCCCTCGATCTGCCCTGCCATGTACAACGTCCCCGCCATCACACCGGTGGTCGGGTTCTGCACCAGTTTTATCCAGGCCTTGTCGAACGTGTTGCCCAGGCTGCTGCGAATCAGCGCCTCGCTGTCCGGTCGGTCGTTGGCCTGAATCAGTGCGCGAATCCCCGCCACGCCCAAGGTAATCAAGCCTCCAGCGATTTTTCCCGCCGCTGCGGACACCGCGCTGGCGGCACCGCGCGGGGCCATTTCGGCTTCCATCCGCTGGCTGGCGCGCTTGGCCACCGGCGCCATGGCTTGGTCAGTGGAATCAACGCCCTTGCTACCGCCGGCCTTGTGGATCTTGTCGATCAGCGCCGCGTACGCCGGCAGGGTGTTGAGCGGCTGGGTGTGCACGACCTGGTACAGCGAAGCGTCTCGCGCGGGTGGCGGTCCGAGGGCGATGGCCGGGATTTTCTGGATACGGCCATTGAGCTGGGCCATGGGCACGCCGTGACGCTGGGAGATTTTTTGCAGTTCTTCCTGAAGAATATCCACGTAGAACGCCGTGGCCAGACCGAGGATCTGGTCGGGATCAATCTCGACCGCGACCGGGGCCAGAACGCGTTTCTGGTATTGCTCCAGCAGATAGGCCGCCAGGCGTTTCGACGAGGCATCCTGCTCGCCCTGGGCGCTGAGGCTGTACCAGCTGACTTTCATCGACAGCCATTCCTGGGTCCAGTAACTGCTGAACCAGGGAATGAATTTTTCTTCGGTCAGTTGATAGACCCGGGTTCGCCAGTAGTCCATGGCGCCGCGCGAATAGATTTTTGCCTGTTCGGTGGCCGATTGCGACGCGGCGACGATGTCCCGGTCCACCTGCTGCCAGGTGCTCTGGGAAATGACCACGGGCGGCGCAGGCGCCGGGGCACGCGCAGGCGTGACGCATCCCGCCAACACCAGCAGCACGGCGACGATCAGCGAACGCAGGTTCAAGATCGTGGTGTCCTAAAGTCTTCCCCCGAACAGGATATTCAGGGGTTAAAGCGCCCTGATTTGAGTATAGGCGGCGGACTCTCAGGTTGATGGTGTTGCTGATGGCCTCTTCGCGGGCAAGCCTCGCTCCTACAGATGACTGGTGTCCCGCGGATATCCCTGTAGGAGCGAGGCTTGCCCGCGAAGGGTCCCTCAAGAACACCGCAAAACCCGACCATCACTCACATCGATATTCACCATCGCCGCGAATGCCTTCCGCTCATGAACCGTCAGCGTAGGATCAACTTCAACCCGACACACAACCCCGAACCGGAGGGGCAAATCATGTTGATCCATCTGCTGACCTGCCTGGCCCTGACAGCCTTCACGCTGACCGTTTTTTCGTGGTACGTCCTGACCGAGGAGCGCACATCATGATCCACACCGTCACCCTCGCCGTGAGCTTTCCGGTGTTCGGCAACAACTATTACTCGCAGCAGGCCGTCTCGCGCAAAGTGCTGTCGCTGGTGTTCGACAAGAACTTCGAAGCGCTGCTGATGCCCGCCGCCGGCAACCACTTCAGCAACGAAGTGGTCGGCCTCAACGATCAATTCCGCTTTTTGAATGATGTGCTGGCCGAACATCTGCTGGATGCCGAGCTGGCCCAACACACCTCGCGGTCGTTCAGTTTTTGAGACTGACCGTCACTGGCTATTGCGCACAGACCTCACGAACACACCCCCGCAACCAGCGATGCACCGGATCGGCGTCCAGACGCGGATGCCAGAGCATCGCGACGGTGAATTCCGGCAAGGCAACCGGCAGCGAAAAACTGTGCATGCCCGCCCGCAGGTTTTCGGTGTGGCGTTCAGGAACGGCAGCGATCAAATCGGTGGCTCGGGCAAGCGCCAACGCGGTCGAGAAACCGGCAACGATGGTCGCGATCTGCCGTTCCAGTTGCAGCGCCGCCAGCGCTTCATCGACAGGCCCCTTGTCGAGCCCGCGCCGCGAAACGCTGATGTGACCGCCCGCCGCATAACGTTCCGGAGTGATCTCGCCCTGACTCAACGGATGACCCACACGCACCACGCCGATGAATCGGTCACGAAACAAACCCTGGGTCCTTAACTCAGGCCCGGCGGCCTTCCCCACCACACCGGTTTCCAGATCAACGGTCCCGTCCCGCAGCGACGTGCTGTCCTTGTCAGGTTTGTGCATGAAGCGCAGCAGCACGCCCGGCGCTTGCTCGGCGACCCGGGCGATGAGCGGCGCGCCAAAGGTCTCCACAAAGCCCTCGCTGGTGCGCAACGTGAACGTGCGGGCCAATTGTTTCAGGTCAGGCTGTTGCGCCGGGCGCAGCACCGCTTCGGCGTCCTGCACCAACTGGCTGACCCGCTCGCGCAATTCCAGCGCCCGAGGCGTGGCAACCAGTCCGCGCCCGGCCCGGACCAGCAACGGGTCACCGGTGGTTTCGCGCAACCTCGCCAACGCCCGGCTCATCGCCGACGGGCTCAGCCGCAAGCGTTTGGCCGCGCGCGCCACGCTGCCTTCGGCGAGCAGCACATCAAGGGTGATCAGCAAATTGAAATCGGGAGTCGACATGCGTTGCCCCACGGCCGGGTGAGATGGCGTTTGACGCACGAGTAGAGTGCAACCCGTGCGCCTTCCGCCATGTTAGGCGCCAACGTAGATTTCTGATAGCTCCACTTCGGGAGTGGCCAGATCCAGAGGGACAGCATGAAGCCGACTATCGCAATCGTGGACAACGCAACACAGACACCCGCCGTGCGCTGGGCATTGGTCAGCCTTTCGCTGTCGATGCTGCTGTCGTCACTCGGCACCAGCGTCGCCAACGTCGGTTTACCGACGCTGGCCCAAGTGTTCGGTGCAACCTTTCAGGACGTGCAGTGGGTCGTCATCGCGTATCTGCTGGCGATCACCACGCTGATCGTCAGCGTCGGAAGGCTCGGTGACCTGATCGGCCGCCGCCGGTTGCTGCTCGGCGGCATCGGCGTGTTCACCCTCGCCTCGGCGCTGTGCGCGTGGGCACCGACATTGGGCATGTTGATTGGCGCCCGAGCCCTGCAAGGGCTCGGCGCGGCGATCATGATGGCGCTGACCATGGCCTTCGTCGGTGAGACCGTGGCGAAAGCCAAAACCGGCAGCGCCATGGGGTTGCTCGGGACGATGTCGGCGATTGGCACCGCACTGGGGCCATCGCTGGGTGGCCTGTTGATCAGTGGATTCGGTTGGCAGGCGATGTTCCTGATCACCGTGCCATTGGGCCTGATGACGCTGCTGCTTGCGCATCGCTACCTGCCGGCGGATCGGCAGCAGGCAACCACCGGGAGCGCCCGTTTCGACGCGTGGGGCACGCTGGTATTGGCACTGACGCTGGCGGCGTATGCGCTGGCCATGACATTGGGCCGTGGCCATTTCGGGCTGCTTAATATCGGTTTGCTGTTGGCGGCGGGGTTCGGCGTGGGGCTCTTCGTTTTGGTTGAAATGAAAGTCGCTTCGCCGCTGATACGGCTGGCGATGTTTCGCAACCCGGTGCTGAGCGCGAGCCTGGCCATGAGCACACTGGTCGCGACGGTGATGATGGCAACGCTGGTGGTCGGGCCGTTTTATCTGGCCCACGGGCTTGGGCTGAAGGCGGTTGTGGTGGGCATAGTGCTCGCGGTCGGGCCCTGTGTCGCGGCCCTGACAGGTGTGCCCGCCGGCCGGATCGCCGACCGATTCGGCGCCCAACGGATGACTGTCGCCGGGCTGATCGCCATGGCCGTCGGGTGCCTGGTGTTATCGGTGTTGCCGCTGACAGTTGGCATCGGCGGGTACGTTGCGCCGATGGTGGTGATCACGCTCGGCTATGCCGTATTCCAGACGGCCAACAACACCACGGTCATGAGCGATGTGCAGCCCGATCAGCGCGGCGTTGTCTCGGGCATGCTCAATCTGTCGCGAAACCTGGGATTGATCACCGGTGCCTCGGCATTGGGCGCTGTATTTGCCCTCGCCTCGCAGGCGGCCGACATCACCCTGACACCACCCGAAGCCGTGGCCCACGGCATGCGGGTCACCTTCGCGGTAGCGTTGGGGCTGATCGTTGTTGCACTGGGCGTCGTGCTAGCCCGCCGAACGCTGAAACCTTTGTAGGAGCCGGCTTGCTGGCGATGGCGGCGTATCAATCACCATTGATGTTGGCTGACACACCGCTATCGCCGGCAAGCCGGCTCCTACAAGTGCGGGAGTGTTCCGGGAATGTCCGGTTGACATAAATCCTGTAGGAGCCGGCTTGCCGGCGATGGCGGCGTATCAATCACCCTTGGTGTTGGCTGACACACCGCTATCGCCGGCAAGCCGGCTCCTACAAGTGCGTATATGGATGGGGAATGTTCGGTTGACGTAAATCCTGTAGGAGCCGGCTTGCCGGCGATGGCGGCGTATCAATCACTATTGATGTTGGCTGACACACCGCTATCGCCGGCAAGCCGGCTCCTACAGGGATTTGCGTGCCTTTGGCTTACTGTTTGATCACAACCAGCGGTTCGCCTTTCTTCACGATGTACGTTGCCAGTTCGGAGCCGGTTTTGGTTCCGATGTTCTTCGCGACGTGCGCAACGCCGGCCGGGATGTACAGCGAATCACCGGCTTTCAACGTGACCGGTGGCTGCCCTTCCAGTTGATATTCGAACGTGCCGTCGATGACATAAGCCACCTCCACGCCGGGATGGGAGTGGTTGGGCGACGAGATGCCCGGATCGATATCAACCCGTACCTGGATCACTTCACGACCGTCGACATCGAGGTCCTTTTTCAGGAGATCGGTGCGATGAATCCCTGTCTGCCAGCTTTTTGCAGGGGCCTTCACTTCCTCGGCCTGAGACATCCCGGAGAACGCCGCGAGTGCGGCAGTGGTGGCAACAGCGACGCCAAGCATTCTGGCGGTGTGACGAGCGTTGATACGGAACATGGCATTTCTCCGGGTGATACCGTTGTGGTGCCCCATTAAGCGGCCGTCGTGTATCGGGGACGTGTCGCGGATGCCATGGTTTTGTAAGCCAAGATAGCTGCGGCCCCGAGGGATACACGGGGATACAAACCGGCCGACTCATTTGGAGGTGTTGAGCACCACCGCCGCCCGGATCAGCGCCTTCAATGCATTTTCATCAAGCGTCTCGCCTTCATGCACATCAATCGCCCGGCGGGTATTGCCTTCCAGGCTGGCGTTGAAGAGATGGGCAGGATCGTCCAGCGCAGCGCCTTTGGCGAAGGTCATTTTCACCGCCGTTTTGTACGTCTCGCCCGTGCAGATGATCCCGGCATGCGACCACACCGGCACGCCCCTCCACTTCCACTCCTCGACCACGTCGGGGTCGGCCTGTTGGATGATCGCCCTGACGCGCGCGAGCGTCTCGCCCCGCCAGTCATTCAATTCCCTGATTCGTGCGTCGATCAGCGCAGAGGCCGATTCGCCCCCGCTGCTTTCCTTCGTCATGGTGCTCGCCCTCGGCCGATGGTGGTCGCTTGAGTATTGCCGACTCGGGGATTCTCTCCAGCAATCAGGTGACCGGCTGGTCGCACAAAGTTGCGAGAGGCGCATTCGCGGCCTATGGTCCAAACGATGCATTGCTGGCGACTGGCGTGCGATGGCTCGCCGCCGGTTGCTGTCCTTCCCGTGCGAATTTTCGCAAAGAGGTGACAACATGCCGAACGACTCCCGCCCTGCCGTGCTTGAACTGATCGGCAATACGCCGCTGGTGCGCGTCAGCCGCTTTGACACGGGCCCGTGCACCCTGTTTCTGAAGCTCGAATCACAGAACCCCGGCGGCTCGATCAAGGACCGCATCGGCCTGGCGATGATCGACGAAGCCGAGCGCGACGGCCGGCTGAAATCTGGCGGCACCATCGTCGAGGCCACCGCCGGCAACACCGGCCTTGGACTGGCCTTGGTCGGTCGCGCCAAGGGCTATCGGGTGGTGCTGGTGGTGCCGGACAAGATGTCCACAGAGAAAGTCTTGCACCTCAAGGCCATGGGTGCCGAGGTGCACATCACCCGCTCCGACGTCGGCAAGGGCCATCCCGATTATTACCAGGACGTCGCGGCACGGCTGGCGCTGGAAATTCCCGACGCATTCTTCGCCGATCAGTTCAACAACCCGGCCAACCCGCTCGCCCATGAGTGCAGCACCGCACCGGAGATCTGGGCGCAAACCCAGCATGACGTGGATGCGATTGTCGTCGGCGTCGGCTCGGCCGGCACGCTGACCGGGCTGACCCGTTTCTTCAAGCGCGTACAGCCCAATCTGGAAATGGTGCTGGCCGACCCCATCGGTTCGGTGATGGCCGAATACAGCCGCAGCGGCACCATGCAGACGCCCGGCTCGTGGGCGGTGGAAGGCATCGGTGAAGACTTCATCCCCTCGATTGCCGACCTGTCCAGCGTGCGCCACGCCTATTCAATCAGCGACGAGGAAAGCTTCGATCACGCCCGCCAACTGTTGCGCGCCGAAGGCATTCTCGGCGGTTCTTCGACCGGCACCCTGCTGGCGGCGGCGCTGCGTTACTGCCGCGAACAAACCACGCCCAAACGCGTGGTCAGCTTCGTCTGCGACACCGGCACCCGCTACCTGTCGAAGGTCTACAACGACCAGTGGATGAACGATCAGGGCTTGCTCAAGCGCAAACCTTATGGCGACCTGCGCGATGTGATCGCACGACGTTTCGAGGATGGCCGGGTGATCAGCGTCGGCCCGGACGACACGTTGCTGACGGCATTCCAGCGCATGCGCCTGGCGGATGTGTCGCAATTGCCGGTGCTGGCGGACGGCAAGCAACTGGTCGGCGTGATTGACGAATCCGACATTCTGCTGGGCATGCAGGAAGATCCTTCACACTTCCGCTTGACCGTGGCCAGCGCAATGACCGACAAAGTAGAAACCCTGCCGCCCAGCGCCAGCCTGGAAAAGCTGCAGGCAGAACTCGATCGCGGGCTGGTCGCGATCATCGCCGACGCCTCGGGCTTCCACGGCCTGATTACTCGCGTCGACCTGCTCAATCATTTGCGGAGATCCCTTGCATGAGTCAACACGATGAAAACGCCGCGGCACGCGCCTTTGCCACTCGGGTGATCCACGCCGGGCAAACGCCGGACCCGACCACCGGCGCATTGATGCCACCGATTTATGCCAACTCCACCTATTTGCAACAAAGCCCTGGCGTGCACAAGGGTTTCGATTACGGGCGCTCGCACAACCCGACGCGCTTCGCCCTGGAGCGTTGCGTCGCCGACCTGGAAAGCGGCACCCAGGCCTTCGCGTTCGCCTCCGGGCTGGCGGCGATTTCCACGGTGCTGGAACTGCTCGACGCCGGTTCGCACATCGTGTCCGGCAATGACCTGTACGGCGGGACGTTCCGACTGTTCGACAAGGTGCGTAAACGCAGCGCCGGGCACCGCTTCAGCTTCGTCGACCTGACGGACCTCGCGGCGTTCGAAGCGTCGTTGCAGGACGACACCAAAATGGTCTGGGTCGAGACGCCGAGCAATCCGTTGCTGAGCCTGACCGACCTCGCCGCCGTCGCACGTATCTGCCGCGACCGCGACATCATCTGCGTCGCCGACAACACCTTTGCCAGCCCATGGATCCAGCGCCCGCTGGAGCTGGGTTTCGACATCGTGCTGCACTCGACCACCAAATACCTGAACGGCCACTCCGACGTGATCGGCGGCATCGCCGTGGTCGGGCAGAACCCGGAACTGGCGCAACGCCTGGGTTTCCTGCAGAACTCGGTGGGCGCGATCGCCGGCCCGTTCGACGCGTTTCTGACCCTGCGCGGCGTGAAAACCCTGGCGCTGCGCATGGAGCGTCACTGCAGCAACGCGCTTGAGTTGGCGCAATGGCTGGAGCGCCAGCCGCAAGTGGCGCGCGTCTACTACCCGGGCCTGCCGTCGCACCCGCAGCATGAATTGGCGAAGCGGCAGATGCGCGGTTTCGGCGGGATGATTTCTGTCGATCTGAAGAGTGATCTGGCGGGTGCCACGCGCTTCCTTGAGAGCGTACGGATATTCGCCCTGGCCGAGAGTCTGGGCGGCGTGGAAAGCCTGATCGAGCACCCGGCGATCATGACCCACGCCACCATCCCCGCAGAAACCCGTGCACAGCTGGGGATTGGCGACGGGCTGGTGCGGTTGTCCGTGGGGGTTGAGGATGTCGAGGATCTGCGTGCCGATTTGGCGCAGGCGCTGACGCGGATCTGAACAAAACGGGGGTTCGGTGGCATGACACCGAACCTGTAGGAGCCGGCTTGCCGGCGATGGCAGTGTGTCAGCCAACATTAATGCTGATTGATCTACCGCTATCGCCAGCAAGCCGGCTCCTACAGGGGAATGCGTAAGGCAGGCCGATTGCGCTCCGCCTCGGGTGTTATTCGCCGGACTTGATGCTCGTCCAGACCCGTGTGCGCACCCGCTCAAGCTTTTGCGGCAGCGGTTGCACCACATACAGGGTTTTCAACGCTTCGCTGGTCGGCGTCAGGTTCGGGTTACCGGTGATCTCTTTGTTGATCAGCGCAAGCGAGTCCTTGTTGGCGTTGGGGTAGCCGAGGAAATCACTGATCGGGGCGATGACTTTCGGGTCCAGCAAGGTGTTGAGAAACTCGTGGGCCTCCTCCACGTTCTTCGCGCTTTTTGGAATCGCAAAGGTATCAAACCAGATCGGCGCGCCCTCCTTCGGCAAGCGCCAGTCGACCACTACGCCGTTGCCCGCTTCCTTGGCGCGATTGCCGAACTGGTAGAAGCTGCCGGAATAGCCGATGGCGACGCAGATGTCGCCGTTGGCGATGTCGGTCATGTACTTGGCGGAGTTGAAGTAGGTGACGTAAGGGCGAATCTTCAGCATCAATGCCTTGGCTTTTTCGTAGTCTTCCGGGTTCTGGCTGTTGGGGTCCAGCCCCAGATAGTGCAGCGCCAACGGCAGGATTTCCGAAGGTGAGTCGAGCATGGCGACGCCACAGGATTTCAGCTTCTGCATGTTCTGCGGGTTGAACACCAGATCCCAACTGTCCACCGGCGCATTCTCGCCCAGCGCGGCCTTGACCTTGGCCGGGTTGAAACCGATCAGCACGGTGCCGTACATGTAGGGCACGCCGTACTGGTTGCCCGGATCGTTCTTGTCCAGCAATGCGAGCAGTGCCGGGTCCTGATGTTTCCAGTTCGGCAGCTTGGTCTTGTCGAGTTTCTGGAATACACCGGCCTTGATCTGGGTTTCGATGAACTGGTTCGACGGCACCACCAGGTCGTACCCCGAGTTACCGGTCAGCAGCTTGGCTTCCAGCGATTCGTTGGTGTCGAAGGTGTCCCAGGTCACTTTGATTCCGCTTTTCTGGGCGAAGTCCTTGGGCACGGACGGCAGGATGTAGTCCGCCCAGTTGTACACCCGCAATTCCCGCTGTTCGGCGTGCACGGCACTGGCCAACAGCGTCAGCCCACAAACAGTGGCGCCCAGTATGCGTTTCATCATGACCATGAATGAATTCCCCAAATGTGTCGCTCGTTGGTTTTTATGTTCTGTACACGGCAGGCCTTAAAAATTGCCCAGGGCAAGGAAAACAGGATTTCAGTTGTGGATTCGCAAGCGTGCTGAAACAGCAATGCTGCTTCGATTCTTGCTGACGAACGAGTGAGTTCATAGTGCGAGGTCGGCCAAAAGGAGATCGAAATGGCCAATATCGGTGTCCCGGTGGATCCGGTGGCGGAAGACGCCCTGATCACCCTGTTGTACGCAATCCCTGTAGGAGCCGGCTTGCTGGCGATAGCGGTTGGCCAGGCAACATC
>NZ_JAGYFZ010000125.1:0-16247 GCF_019946675.1 Pseudomonas sp. BF-B-15 | reverse complement strand
TTGAATGTCAGTACGCCATCGCGAGCAGGCTCGCTCCCACAGTAGATTTGTGACGTTGCCTGACCTGTTTATAATCCGCCCGCTTGCCAGACATCGAGACCGGTATGACCGCCATCCACATCAAGTTCCCTTCCCTGACCCTCAAGGCCGGCCCGCGTGCCTTGGCGCGCATCCGTGAGCACGGCTTGAACGCCGCCGATGTCGGTACGTTGCCGGGTGCTGCCGGCGGGCCGAAGGCGTTGGGGATTCAAGGTCTGGACTTGGCGCTGTTTGGCGAGTGGTTGCCCGCAGCGCCGCGTGAGCGGTCGCTGATCGGCGCCTCGGTCGGCTCCTGGCGCTTCGCCAGTGCCTGCCTGCCGGACGCCGCCGAAGGCATCCGCCGCCTTGGTCACCTGTACACCGAGCAGAACTTCGCCAAGGGCGTGACCATGGCGCAGATCAGCCAGAGCTCGCAACGCATGCTCAATGACCTGCTCGACGGTCGCGATGCGGCGATTCTGAGCAACGCGAATTACCGGCTGAACATCATGGTGGTCAAAAGCCACGGCCTGCTTGCGGACGATCATCGCGGTCGTCTCGGGCTGGGCCTGTCGTCGGTGATCGCCGACAACCTGCGCGGTCGCGCGCGGCTGTCGCGGCATTTCGAGCGGCTGATCATCCACGACCCGCGCTTGGCACCGCCGGTCAACGCGCTGAACGATTTCCCCTCGCGCTTCGTCGCGCTGAATGCCGGCAACCTGCGCCAGGCCCTGCTCGCCTCGGGCTCGATCCCGATGGTCATGGAAGGCGTGCGCGACCTGCCGGGCGCTGGCGCCGGGACGTTCCGCGACGGCGGCCTGCTCGACTATCACCTCGACCTGCCCTACAGCGGCAACGACATCGTGCTGTACCCACATTTCACCGACCGGGTGATTCCCGGCTGGTTCGACAAAACCCTGCCGTGGCGCCGTGCCTGCCCAACGCGCTTGCAGGATGTCCTGTTGCTGGCGCCGTCCAAGGAATACCTGGCCCGCCTGCCCTACGGCAAACTGCCGGACCGTAACGACTTCAAGCGCTTCATGGGCGATGCGCCGAGCCGGCAGAAATACTGGCGTACGACCATGGATGAAAGTCGCAGGCTGGGCGATGAGTTTCTCGAACTGGCCGCCAACGGTCGCCTTGGCGAACGCTTGCTGACCCTTTAGTCAGGACAAACTGTTAAACTCGCCGCCTGCCCACATCGCTGCGGCGATCGCCACCTGACAGAGCTGAAACCACTGTGGAAATCTTCAAAGAATTTACCTTCGAATCCGCCCACCGCCTGCCCCACGTCCCGGAAGGCCACAAGTGCGGCCGCCTGCACGGTCACTCGTTCAAAGTGGCGATTCATTTGAGTGGCGATCTGGATCCGCATACCGGCTGGATTCGCGACTTTTCCGAGATCAAGGCGATCTTCAAGCCGTTGTATGAGCGCCTGGATCACAACTACTTGAATGACATTCCTGGGTTGGAGAATCCGACCAGTGAAGTGTTGGCGAAGTGGATCTGGGTTGAGTTGAAGCCGCTGTTGCCGGAGCTTAGTGCGATTCGGATACATGAGACTTGTACTAGCGGTTGCATCTATCGCGGGGAGTGAGCCGACAGATCAAAAAACCACCGATATCGGTGGTTTTTTAATCGCGACTACAATTGCAATCCCTTATCTATGAGCACGCGACTTGCTCGTCGGCATGTGTTCGCACATGAATTTTTAATAAGGTTCATACGAGCAAGTGTATTTGTCGCTAAAACTCTCTGACATATAAAAAAAACCATAAAAACCGGTGGTTGTTTTATTTACTGTCATCGCTTCACTCCTGGATGTTTGTTGAGCAGATGTTTTTTTAATGTTTCCGGTGCGACAAATTTTTTCGCGCATCCATTAACCGAGCATTTGACACTTAGTCCATGATAATTCCAAACATGTTGATCAAGCCAACGACGCTGTGAAAATGCTTGACGACATGTTGCTTCAATACAAGGAAATTTTTTAGTACCCGGGAGGGTCAAACCATTTGTCCTAGAAATCAGACTATCTACTTGTCCTTCTTTATGCGATAGAAGATGCCCTGGAATGTAGCTTTCATGGGCAAATCTTTTACCGCACACAAAGCACTCAAAAGGCTTGTCAGTTTTATGAACTCTTGCATGATTTCGGAGCCCGATTTTTTTTCCGAATGTCTTACCACATGTAACACACGGGTAGGAACGCGATACCCCTAATGTTACGTGCGCACGATTCGCCTCATTAGTAGTCACCGGGGCGTTGAATAAACCCGCTAACGAGTCCTGCGAATTATCATTCTGACTGAGTGAGCCAGAGGCCGACGAAATTGACGACGAGGAAGCGGCAGTTGGGTTAACTACAAACTGAAAAAGTAGAGGACTGGGTGCAACTTCCAGTGACATACGAGCACGCTTCGCTTCTTCATCATTTAACGGGGCATTGAATATTCCTGCCAATGAATCTTGCGACTGGAAATCCTGTGAGTCGATATCCAGATTTGGCAGGTCAGCGCTTGCTCTGGAAGAACTCGTAACTTCCCCGCGAAAGGAGGTTTGAGACTCATCCTCAGGTAATGACTCATCTCCGCTCCACATCCGCCCATCCCGATCCACTCTCCCCACCGGCGAATTCCCCACAAAACAATACAAATTCAACCCATCCACCGCCCCCGCCGGGTCCGGGTTGATCCATCGGCACAACCACGGCGCACAGTAGCGATAACCGTAGTAATACAACCCGGTCGCATCCCGTTCCTTGCCCGAATAGCGAATGGTTTTGTACGCACCACTTTGATCGCTGTGGTTTTCATAGGACGTACCACCAAACGGGTAAAACTCTTCGCGGCTCTGCACCCTGGCCTGTTCATCCAATTCCAGCGTCCCGGACCCGAGATGGTCGGTCAGGTGGTAACGCAACGAATGGTCGGGTGCATCGGCGCCGTGCAACCACGTCACCCGATTGCGTCCGGCCTCCAGATCGAGCACTTCATGTTGCTTGCCGCCCGGACGATGATGGATCTCCAGCCCCGGCAGATAGCGCACTTCGGCAATCACGATGCGGGCGGCGGCCAGTGCGGTGCGGACCTTGCGCAGGCGTTTGCCACCGCCGCCATAGAGGTAGCGTTCGGTGTCGTCGTCTTCGTCTTCGCGCACCACCGGTGACACGCTGGACAACTGGTTACGCGCATCCCAGATCATGGTTTGGCCAGGCTGCAAATATTGCAGGTTGCCGTTGGCGTCGAAATGGCGGGCGAAATCCGGTGGTTGTTCGCCCTTGAGCAGGCTGCGGTTGCTGGTCGGGTCGATGGCCCAGCGCCGGGTGAATGGCTGGACGCCGAGGTGGCGCAGTTCAGTCAGGTTGCCGCCCGCGTCGTAGTCGTATTCTTCGCGGTAGTTGACCACGGCGTTGGGGTTGGCCGAGGCGCGGTAGGGAGTGCCGGGATAACTGGATGAGCGCTCGGCTTCCCAGCCGGTGGCGTGGGTTAATTGACCAAAGGTGTCGTAGCCGTAGGTACATTGGCCGTCGATGCGCTGGTTGTTGTGGTAACGAATCGGCACTGCGTGATTGTCGATCTGGAGGATGTTGCCCATCGGGTCGACGTTGTATCGCAGGTCTTGCAGCGGCGCGGCGTTCGGCAACCCGGCGCACAAGCGCAACAGGCGCCCATCATCCAGTGCGTACTGCGCCTCGGTGACCACACCGTTGCCAGCGGTTTCCCGTTCGACTTTTCCGCCGGGGTTGTAGTGGATGTCGTGCACCAGGCATTGTCCGGGTGCGACAGTGTTCGCCGGTTGCAACCAGCCGTCCTTGAGCTGCCCGGCCACGGTGTAGGTGAAGTGACGACGGTGTTTTTTGGCGTCGGTGAGGCTTAGCAAATCGCCCAACGGGTTATAGGCCCAATGGCTTGCAAGCCCGGGATCAGCTTCCAGCAAGCGATCGCGTGCGGCGCAGTCCAGCGGCCAATCCGGCGGATCGAGGGAGGCCAGAAAGTGGCTGATTTCACTTAACGCGAACCCCCGCAGATCGTACGCCGGCATGTGCCGCGTGCCCGCCGGATCGTCGTGGCGAATCACTCGGCCGCATTGATTGGCAGCATCAAAACCGGCCCCGGCGCTGCCGTATTCAAAGCGCTCCACAACCCGTTCCAACTCTCTTACGGCAACAGGCCGCAGCGACGAATCGTATTGCGTATCCTGCCGAGCCCCCCGACTGTCCCATCCGCTCAAGACCTCATCCGCTTGCCCGAGCAACAACACCCGCCAACCGGCATCGACACTGTCAGTCGCCAACACCTTGCCGGTCAGGGTGAAACGATGACTCAGCGCAGACGCGGACAACCGCGCATCCCGTTGCTCAATCCCCCTTCCCGCCACATCGAACACCTGCCGCGTCACCCGCACCTGCGGCGTTTGCCCACTCTCCCCACGCCAGTACGCCACGCTGCGCACAGCCAGGCCGCGCGGGTCAATGACCGCCAGAGTGGGCGTTCCGTGATGCAGGCTGAGGTTGTCCATGGGCTGTGGATATCATCCGCCATCAACAGCCGTCTACTGTCACAAATCACAGGTATTCATCCCGCTGATCCGACAGATCAAAAAAACTGCCGGGACGAGCGGTTTTTTTATGCCTATGCTTTTTCGCTCGCACCCGCCAAGAGGACGTCCCCATGACTGACTGGCCGCTGGCTCAAACCTATCGCTTCAACGGGCGCTCCGTCCGTTACGCCGTGCGTGGCGACGGCCCGCCGTTGGTGTTCGTGCATGGCACGCCGTTCTCTTCGTATGTGTGGCACCGGATTGCGCCGCACTTCATCACGTCGCACCGGGTGCATTACTTCGACCTGCTGGGTTATGGGCTGTCCGAGAAGGTCGAAGGCGATGTGTCGCTGGGGGTGCAGAACGAGTTGTTGACCCAACTGCTGGAGCATTGGGGGCTGGATTGCCCGGATGTGGTGGCCCACGATTTCGGTGGCGCGACGGTGCTGCGCGCACATCTGCTGAACGGCAAGGACTACCGCAGCCTGACGCTGATCGACCCGGTGGCGTTGACGCCGTGGGGCTCGCCGTTCGTGCAGCAGGTGCGTCAGCATGAAGCGGCGTTCAGCGGTGTGCCCGATTACATTCAGCGGGCGATTGTGTCGGCCTATGTTCGCGGGGCGATCAAGCGCGACATACCCGACGATGAACTCGCGCCCTACGTGCAACCGTGGCTGGGCGATCCGGGGCAAGCGGCGTTTTACCGGCAGATCGCGCAGATGGATCAGCGCTATACCCGTGAGGTCGAGGGGTTGTACCCGACGGTTCGTTGCCCGGTGCAGATTCTGTGGGGCGAGGATGATCAGTGGATCCCCATCGAGCGTGGCCGCGCGCTGCAGCAGATGATTGCGGGGGCGCAGTTTCACCCAATCCCCAATGCCGGGCATCTGATTCAGGAAGATGCGCCGGAGGCGATCGTTGCCGCGCTGCTGCGTTTTCTCCCCAAATCCCCCTGAAAACACCCGATTCTTTGTAGGAGCCAGCTTGCTGGCGATAGCGGTGTGTCAGTCGGCACATATGTTGCCTGTTATACCGCCATCGCCGGCAAGCCGGCTCCTACAGGGAAGCGGTGTGGTCCCGATCAATGGTGGGCATTTTTCTTTCGCTGCCGTGGTCAAAGTTCGCATCTGACCGATGCTCGATTTCCGTTGCCGCGCTAATGTCTATAACTGACGCGCCAACACACTACTACAAGATCTCCAAAAGGATTCGCCTGATGCACATCATCAACGCCCGCCTGCGCAACCAAGAAGGCCTGCATGAATTGCACCTGGAAAACGGCCTGATCAGCAATATTGCCCGTCAGACCGAAGCGCCGACCCTGGGCCCCGATGATCTGGACGCCGGCGGCAACCTGGTGGTGCCGCCCTTCGTCGAACCGCACATCCACCTCGACGCCACGCTCACCGCCGGCGAACCGCGCTGGAACATGAGCGGAACGCTGTTCGAAGGCATCGAATGCTGGGGCGAGCGCAAGGTGACGATCACCGAGGAAGACACCAAGACCCGCGCCAGGAAAACCATCCAGGCCCTCGCCGCCCACGGCATCCAGCATGTGCGCACCCATGTCGATGTCACCGACCCGCAGCTGACGGCGCTGAGAGCGATGCTCGAAGTGCGCGAGGAAAGCCGGCACCTGATCGACATGCAAATCGTTGCATTCCCCCAGGAAGGCATCGAGTCGTACCGCAACGGTCGTGAGCTGATGGAAGAAGCGATCCGCATGGGCGCGGACGTGGTTGGCGGGATTCCGCATTTCGAATACACCCGCGATCAGGGCGTGAGCTCAGTGAAGTTCCTGATGGACCTCGCCGAGCGCACCGGTTGCCTGGTGGACGTGCATTGCGATGAAACCGACGACCCGCATTCGCGGTTTCTCGAAGTGCTCGCCGAAGAAGCCCGCAGCCGCGACATGGGCTCGCGGGTCACGGCCAGCCACACCACGGCCATGGGCTCTTACGACAACGCGTACTGCGCCAAACTGTTTCGCCTGCTCGGGCATTCGGGGATCAGTTTTGTCTCCTGCCCCACCGAGA
Organism: Pseudomonas sp. BF-B-15; assembly: GCF_019946675.1. NCBI lineage: Bacteria > Pseudomonadati > Pseudomonadota > Gammaproteobacteria > Pseudomonadales > Pseudomonadaceae > Pseudomonas > Pseudomonas sp. BF-B-15. Next base: position 9,651 of record NZ_JAGYFZ010000125.1, on the reverse strand, counting down.
GCATTCACCTGCAAGGGCGCTACGACAACTTTCCGAAACGTCGTGGCGTCACTCGGGTGAATGAATTGCTCGAAGCGGGGATGAACGTGTGCTTCGGCCAGGACTCGATCGTCGACCCGTGGTATCCGCTGGGTAACGGCAACATTTTGCGGGTGCTCGAAGCGGGTCTGCACATCTGTCACATGCTCGGGTATCGCAACCTGCAAAGCGCGCTGGACCTGGTCACCGACAACAGCGCCAGGGCGATGAACCTGGGGGATCGGTATGGACTCGAGCGCGGGCGGCCGGCGAATTTGCTGATTCTTTCGGCGGACAGCGATTACGAGGTGATCCGCAGTCAGGGCTTGCCGCTGTATTCGGTTCGTGATGGGAAGGTGTTGATGAAGCGGCAGATGCCAGTGGTGGAGTTTTTTGGTGAGCAACCCTGAGTTTTGTGTTGGCTGAGCTGACGCCTTCGCGGGCAAGTCGGATCGCCGCATCGCTCGCTCCTACAGTGATCTTCAGTGGACACAATTTTTGTGTACGGCTGCAATCCTGTGGGAGCGAGCCTGCTCGCGATGGCGATCTTGAGATCACCCCATCAATCGCGCCGTACCAAACAAACTGACCCGACTCAATTCCCCGTCTGTTTCCTCCAACAAAATCGGCGCCGTCCCACCAGGCATCACCACCTTCACCTCACCCGCCACCACCCAACCCACCCGCCAAGCCGCACACGCCACCGCGCTCGCACTGGTACCGGACGACGCCGTCGGCCCTTCCCCACGTTCAAACACCCGAGCAGCAATTCGCCCCGCTGACTCGCGCATCGCCCATTGCAAATTAACCCCCGCCGGACACGGGTGCCCTGCCCCGGTCGGCATCGCGTAGGCAATGCGCGTCAACCCTTCGGACAATCGCGCTTCGCGCATCTGCTCATTGGCCGGCAATGCCTCGGCATCGTCCACAAGGGTTACGCAATGCGGATTGCCGACCCGCACGAACTGGCTGCGCGACCAGGCGGGATCCAGCGCCGACAACGATTGAACGTGGCTGAGCCCACGACCGTTGAATGCCACATCGGTCACCCCTTGAGCACTGACCGCCTCGGGCCCGAACGCCGGTTTGCCCAGATCCAGCCAGAAACCCTGCACACCCTCGACCTGCGCGCGGTTCACCGATGTCTCACCGGGCGAAGGCGTGTCGGCCTTGTCGTGATGAACCCTGAGCACACACGCCGCGTTTTCCGGAAACAGTCCTTGATCGCTGAGCGCCTGGGAGAAAATCGTCAGCCCGTTGCCACTGCGCTCGGCCAGGGTGCCGTCGGTATTGACGATCAACAGATCGAACGGCGGCGATGTTTGAAACGGGCCGACCAGCAGACCGTCGCAGCGATGGTCCTTGCTGCCGGGCGGTTGCGTGCCCGGCGCCCAGGCACAGAACGCCTCGATGGCCGACACTGCCCAGGTCGTGCGGGTTTGCGCCGCCAGACTGGCCTGTTCAGGTAAATCGATCCCTTCGCGGCGCACTGCATCCGGCGCCACTACCGCGTAGATATTGCCTCGAGCATCGTAGAACGGCGTCATGGCACCTCCCGTGTAAACATCACAGGCGTGCAACATATCGCGAAACCGCGACGGGCTGTGCAAGGATGTCACCCTGCCTGACCGCGAAACCGTCCGGACGCTGATCGAACCTCATGGGTGAGTCACTGTCCCTTGGGGACGCGACGTTTTTTGCCAAGGATCGATATGACCAACCTCAACACGCCCACCACTTTCGTGCCCGGACGCCTGGAACAGATGTCCACGCGCATTGCCTTTTTCATCGCCGGTTTCGGGATTGCCGCGTGGGCGCCGCTGGTGCCTTACGCCAAGGCCCGGGCCGGGCTGGATGAAGGCACCCTCGGCTTGCTGCTGTTGTGCCTGGGGGTGGGCTCGATTCTGGCGATGCCGATGGCGGGACTGCTGGCCACGCGTTTCGGCTGCCGGCGCGTGCTGACGGGCGGTACGTTGTTGATCTGTCTGGCGCTGCCGCTATTGGCGACGGTGTCCTCGATCCCGGCGCTGATTGCGGCCTTGTTCATGTTCGGCGCGGGCCTCGGCACGGTGGATTCGACGGTGAACCTGCAAGCGGTGATCGTCGAGCGCGCCAGCGGCAAAACCATGATGTCGGGTTTCCACGGGCTGTTCAGCCTCGGCGGGATTGTCGGGGCGGCGGGCGTCAGTGCCCTGCTCGGCTTCGGGGTTTCTCCGTTGGGAGCGATGCTGGTGGTGATCGTGCTGCTGCTGATCGCACTGTGCAAAGCCGCGCCGCACTTGCTGCCGTATGGCAGTGAAAGTTCCGGGCCGGCCTTTGCCATTCCCCACGGCATCGTGCTGTTTATCGGCGGGATGTGTTTCATCGTGTTCCTCGCCGAGGGCGCGGCGCTGGACTGGAGCGCGGTGTTCCTGGCGCAGGAACGCGGGATCGACACGGCCTATGCGGGATTGGGTTATGCGGCGTTTGCGCTGACCATGACGGCCGGGCGCTTGACCGGTGACAAGATCGTCCGGCGCCTCGGCGCGACACGGGTGATCGTGTTCGGTGGGCTGACGGCCGCTACCGGCCTGTTTCTGGCGACGTTTGCACCGAGCTGGGAGATGGCGCTGGTGGGTTATGCACTGCTGGGCGCGGGCTGCTCGAATATCGTGCCGGTGCTGTACACCGCCGTGGGCAAGCAGACGGTCATGCCTGAAAGCATTGCCGTGCCGGCGATTACGACGCTGGGTTACGCGGGGATTCTGGCGGGGCCGGCGGTGATCGGGTTCATCGCCCACGGCAGCAGTTTGAGTTTTGCCTTTGGGCTGATGGCGGTGCTGCTGGTGGCGGTTGCCATTGGCGGAAAGGTGTTGAAGGCCTGAAAAGCATCGCCGGCAAGCCAGCTCCTACAAGGTTTTGCGTCGTGCACAAATTCTGTGAATGACATGAAACCTGTAGGAGCCGGCTTGCCGGCGATGCAGGCGACTCGGTCTATCAGAACCCGACGCTGGCCTGCACGAAGAACGTGCGCGGTGCGCCGACGTACATGCCCGAGTTGTTGTCGCTGGAGCGGGTGAAGTACTGCTTGTCGAAGATGTTTTTCACCCCGGCGCCGACTTTCAGGTTCGATAGCTGCGCGCCGAAGTCATAACCGCCCCGCACGTTCCAGGTGACGTAACCGGGAATGTCGCCGTACTGACCGTCGGCAGTGCCTTCGGTGATGTAGTTGTTGGTGAAGCTGCCGTTGGAATTCACGGCAACGCCCGGCGAACGTTGTTTGGACTGGGCAAACGCATCGACGTTGTAGGTCCAGCGGTCGATGTCATATCGCAAGCCGGCAGTCGCGACCTGGCGCGAATAGAACGGCAGGTCACGGCCCTTGAAGCCTGGAATCTCCCCTTCATACACGGCACGTGTGTAGGTGAAACCGGCGTTGGCGCTCAGGCCGTCGAGCCGAGGGTCCAGTGCCGCCATGTCGTAATGCACCGATGCTTCAACGCCTTGGTGCGTGGTTGCGCCGAGGTTGGTCCAGCCCGCATCGTTGCTGATGTACTGCAACTCTTTATCGAAGTCGATGTAGAACAGCGTCACTTCGCCGCCCCACACATCATCGTTGTAGCGCGTGCCGAGCTCGTAGGTCTTGGCTTTTTCCGGCTCCAGACCGTTGGCGGTGCTGTCACCCGTACCGCCCTGACCGAGCTGGAAATACTGCAGGCTGCCGAACGAAGTCTCGTAGTTGGCGAACAGTTTCCAGGCATCGGAAATGTGATACATCACACTCAAGGCCGGCAGCGGCTCGTTGCTTTCGATGCTGCGGTTCTTCTCTGTCACACGCTTGCCATCGGCATCTCGTACGGGGCGCTCATGCCAGTCGGTGCTGATGTGCTCGAAACGGATGCCGGGGGTAATCGTCCAGTTGCCGACGTCGATCTTGTCGTCGAGGTAAACGGAGTTGGCTTCCGTACCGCCGGTGCGGTCCTGGTACACATGGCCGTCCGAGGCCTTGGTCGCGACGGGCTCGTTGCTCTTGTTCAGCTCCAGACGAGTCGCCTGTTCGTGCATGCCTTCCTTGAGGTAGCGATAACCGACGCTGACTTCCTGGGTGGTCGGGCCCACGTCGAACACATGGGACACCCGCGGTTCGATGCCGAAGGTGTAATAGGTCCGCGGGAACGAGCCGATAGTCTTCTGGTCGCGGGCGGCGATGTTGCTGCCACGGAAGCTGTCGGAGTAGTACGTCAGCACTTCTGCCTGGGTACGGTCATCGATCTGCCGCGCCCACTTGAACGAGACGTCCTTGCGGCGCCCGCTGAAGTTGTCGTTGTTGCGGTCGGACTGAAACGGATTGGCGTCGTACTGCGCCTGAGTCAGGCCGCCGGGCATGTCGGCGCTGGCGTCGTAGTAATGCAGGTTGAGGCTGAAGTCGTCGACATCGGTCGGCGCCCAGTGGGTCTTGAGCAGCACGTCGTCGATGTCGTTGCCGTTGTTGCGCTCACGGTAACCGTTGCCGTTCACGCCCGAGTACAACAGCGCCACGCCCATGCCGTTGTCCGCGGTACCGCCGGCAAACGCCGTGTCGATGTGCTTCCAGCCACCGTGCTTGGAGGTTTCCAGGGTGGTGCCGATTTCGGCGGAGGCTTTTTCCGGGATTGCGCGGGTCACGAAGTTGATCACACCGCCGACGTTCTGCGGCCCGTAGCGCACGGAACCGGCACCGCGTACCACGTCGATGCTGTCGAGGTTACCCGATGAAATCGGCGCCATGGACAGCTGCGGCTGGCCATACGGCGCGAACGCGGCCGGCACGCCGTCGATCAGCACCGTGGAGCGTGGCGACAGGCGCGAGGTCAGGCCGCGCACGCCGACGTTCAGGGAGATATCGCTGCCGCCAGTGCCGTTGGCTTCTTGCACTTGCACGCCGGGCACGCGCTTCAACACGTCGCCGACGTTCATCGCGCCTTGCTCGACCATGGCTTCGCGGCGAATCACCGTGCGAGCGCCAGGGTGGTTCTGCACCACGGCGGCATCGGCGTCACCGAGCCAGTCACCGACGACCTTGATGTCAGTCACGCCCAGTTCCAGCGGGCCATTGGCGGCTGAAGTCGGCGATGGAGCCGGCGTCAGGGTCACCGAACCTTCGTCGATCTGATACTCGAGACCGCTGCCCTGCAGCAATTGGCGCAAGGCCTGCTCCGGCGAAAGGTTGCCATCCACCGCCGGGGCCTGTTTGCCCGCGACCAGTTCTGGACTGAAAAAAACCTGCAACGAGGTTTGCTGGCCGAGCTCGCTCAGCGCCTGACCCAAGGGTTGCGCCGGGATGTGAATGGCATCGGCGGCAAAGGCCTGGGGCAGCGCAGCGTTGACCGCCAGCGCAAGGGCCAGCGGCAACCAAAGACGCTTGTTATTTTTAGCGGCGTTGTTTTTAGCGGTGGTTTTTTTCACGTCGAACGTAGTCCTGTGGATCGCAAGAGTGTGCGCCTGTTAATGCAAACCAGTTGCAGTTGGACAGGAAGACGATCAACTCGAAAAAAACCTGAATTTATTTTGAAATTATTTCCTGACTGCCGTCATCGAGGGTGCGCACGGCCACCGGCAAGATGGTCGGCAAGGCCTTGAGCAGCGCGTCGGTGTTGTCGGATTTGAACACGCTGGTCAGGCGCAGATTGCCCACTGTGTCGTTGCCGACGGTGAGTGGCTTGTCCCGATAACGCGACACTTCCTCGGCCACTTCGGCCAGGCTGGCGTTGTTGAACACCAGTTTGCCGTTGCGCCAGGCCGTCAGTTCCGCAGGGTTGACCGCATAGGCCGAGGCCACTTTGCCCTGGGCATCAATGCGCGTTCCCAGGCCAGCGGTAAGGTTGACGAACTCATTGTCCGCCGCGCCGTGCCCCTGAACCCTGACCGTGCCCTGCTCCACCACGACCCGGGTGTCACTGACGCCGCGACGCACATCGAAGCGCGTGCCGGTGACCGTGACCTTGCCGCTGCCCGCTTGGACCACGAATGGCCGATCGCTGTCATGGGCGACGCTGAACATTGCCTCGCCTTGCGTCAACTCGATGCCGCGCTGGCCTTTTTCAAAGCGCACCTGAAGACGACTGCGGCTGTTCAGGTCGATCACCGAACCGTCCGGCAGCGCCACCTGGCGACGTTCGCCCAACGTCGTCGAATACTCGGCGGTGTAAGGCGCCGGTTGATTCAAACCGCTGAACAGGCCCAGGCCCAGCGCCACGGCCACCACACTGGCCGCCACCGCATAACGCACCAGCGGTCGACGTTTGCTGCGCGCCGGCGGGGTTTCGCACAAGGCTTGCAGTCGCGCACGCGGCACCAGGTCGGCGGCTGTCCACAGGCCCTGAAGCAACTGAAATTCGTCGCGGTGCTGAGGGTGCTCGTTCAGCCAGTGCTCGAAACGCTGGCGCTCTTCGACGTCAATGGCCGGCTCCTGCAAACGCACAAACCACTGCGCCGCCTCATCGCGAACCGTCGTTTGCCCGCACGCGCAATCACGAGTATCCATCATGGAAGTTCCTGTTTGGCTGGGGAAGAGAGTGCACGGCCGATCATGGTTGCAAACCGTCGAGGCGGTCGCGCAGATGCCGCAGGGTGCGGATCATATACTTTTCCACCATGTTCTTGGACAGTCCCAGGCGTTCGGCGATTTCAGCCTGGGTCAGCCCTTCGATCTTCTGCCAAACAAAAACCTTGCGACAGTTGACCGGCAACTCGGTGAGCGCCCGTTCAATGGAATCAGCCAACTGGATCGCATGCATGAAATGCTCCGGGTCGCCGGACGACGACACACTGTGATCAATCGCCTCCGACTCCATGGCGCCCCGCCGATCCTCACGCCGATAACCATCCACCGCGATGTTGCGCGCAGTCTGGTGCAAATACGCCCGGGGTTGCTGCACCGCCGCCGAATCGGACTCAAGCACCCGCACGAAGGTGTCGTGGGCCAGATCCTCGGCCTGCTGACGATTTCTCAGGCGACGGGTCCAGGTGCCAACCAACTCTTCGTAATGCTCGAAAAAGCCGTGTCTGCGGGGCAACTTGGGGGTCATTGCGGTGTGCTGTGATGACGGGGCGTGAATAGTAATGCTTCCTATTAACCGGAAGCAATGGATTCCAGACAGCCGACTCGCCACCACTCGTCAACGAGAAAAGTTGATTTAGGCACACAGCCAAAGGATTCTGGCAGGCATCCAAAAGAAGCTAGCCACAAGCTGTAGCAAAGTGCAGTCATGCCATTCACCGGCGTTCGTCCAGGAATTCAGACATGTTCACCTCCTTTGCCTCACTGAAAAGAAAACCCCTCGCCCGCCTCGCGCTGGCCATCAGCCTTGGCACGCTTGGCCTGCCTTACTGGGCGGGCACCGCTCAGGCCCATGGCGGGCACGCCGAGATGGTGCCGCTGCAAGCGGGCCTAGAGGAGTTTGGGGCCACGGTGAAATGGGACGACTACGCCGACCTGTTCGTGATTGCCAAGGACGGCGTTTATCTCAAGGTCAAACCGGGCAGCAAGGTCGCCATGCTCAACGGCAAACGGATGGAGCTGAGTGTGCCGGTGGTGTTCAAGGGCAAGACCGCTTTCATGTCCAAGGACTTCATCAATCAGGTGTTCCAGTCCGGCCTGGACAAGACCTTTGTCGTCGAGACGCGCCCTAACCCGCTCAACCCGCTGAGCGCGGATGAGATCAAGACCGCTGTCGAGATCATCAAGCAATCGGAGCACTACAAACCCGGTTTCCGCTTCACGGAAGTATCGGTCAACGAGCCGCCGAAGGATCAGGTGTGGAATTTCGTCTACAGCGGGCAAAACGTCGCCCAACCGCGCCAGGCCAACATTGTGGTGCTCGACGGCAAGCACGTGGTTGAAGGCCTGGTCGATCTCGACAGCAAGACGCTCAAATCGTGGAAGCCGATTGAAGGCGCCCACGGCATGGTCCTGCTGGATGACTTCGCGACGGTGCAATCGGCGATTGAAGCGAGCCCCGAGTATGCGCAGGCGCTGACCAAACGCGGTATCAGCGATGTGAAGAAGGTGGTGGCCACGCCGTTGACGGTCGGTTACTTCGACGGCAAGGACGGGCTGGCGCAGGACAAGCGTCTGCTGAAAATCGTCAGCTATCTGAATACCGGTGACGGCAACTACTGGGCGCACCCGATCGAGGGGCTGGTGGCGATTGTCGATCTGGAGCAGAAGAAACTGATCAAGATCGAAGACGACGCGGTCATTCCGGTGCCGATGAAATCGACGCCGTACGACGGACGCGGGCGTAAGGGCACGTCGGTCAAGCCGCTGGAAATCATCGAGCCCGAAGGCAAAAACTACACCATCTCCGGCAACAGCATTCACTGGCAGAACTGGGACTTCCACGTTCGCCTCGACTCGCGGGTCGGCCCGATCCTGTCCACCGTCACTTATGACGACAAGGGCAAGAAACGCAAAATCATGTACGAAGGCTCGCTGGGCGGCATGATCGTGCCTTACGGCGATCCGGATGGCGGCTGGTACTTCAAGGCTTATCTCGATTCGGGCGATTACGGCATGGGCACGCTGACCTCGCCGATCGCGCGCGGTAAAGATGCTCCGGAAAACGCCGTGCTGCTGGACGCGACCATTGCCGACTACACCGGCGCCCCGACCTCGATTCCCCGCGCCATGGCGGTGTTCGAACGCTACGCCGGCCCGGAATACAAACACCAGGAAATGGGCCAGCCCAACCTCAGCACCGAGCGTCGTGAACTGGTGGTGCGCTGGATCAGCACCGTCGGCAACTACGACTACATTTTCGACTGGGTCTTCCAGCAAAACGGCACCATTGGCATCGACGCCGGCGCCACCGGCATCGAAGCGGTCAAGGGCGTGAAATCGAAAACCATGCACGAAGCCACGGCCAAGGAAGACACGCGCTACGGCACGCTGCTGGACCACAACATCGTCGGCACCACGCACCAGCACATCTACAACTTCCGCCTGGACATGGACGTGGACGGTGAGAACAACTCGCTGGTGGAAGTGAACCCGGTGGTTGCCCCGAACGACCGTGGCGGACCGCGCACCAGCACGATGCAGACCGAAACCAAAGTCGTCGGCACCGAGCAGCAAGCCGCGCAGAAATTCGACCCGTCGACTGTTCGCCTGCTGACCAATACCAGCAAGGAAAACAAAGTCGGCAACCCGGTTTCCTATCAGTTGATTCCGTATGCCGGCGGTACGCACCCGGTGGCCAAGGGTGCCAATTTCGGCAAGGACGAATGGCTCTATCACCGCCTGAGTTTCATGGACAAACAGCTGTGGGTGACGCGCTACAACCCGGAAGAGAAGTATCCGGAAGGCAAATACCCGAACCGCTCGGACAAGGATGCGGGGCTTGGGCAGTTCACCCACGACAACCAGTCCATCGAAAACAGCGATGACGTGGTCTGGCTGACCACCGGCACCACGCACATCGCCCGTGCGGAGGAATGGCCGATCATGCCGACCGAGTGGGTGCATGTGCTGTTGAAGCCGTGGAATTTCTTCGATGAGACGCCGACGTTGAACCTCAACGTGCCGCAGTAATGCGGCACACCCCCTGTAGGAGCCGGCTTGCTGGCGATGGCGGAGTGTCAGCCGACATTAATGTTTCTGACACACCGCCATCG
>NZ_JAGYFZ010000124.1:0-16275 GCF_019946675.1 Pseudomonas sp. BF-B-15 | reverse complement strand
TTGCTGGCGATAGCGGTGTGTCATTCAACATTTTTGTCGACTGATACGCCGCTATCGCCAGCAAGCCGGCTCCTACGAGGGTCGCGTAGCTCCCCTCTTGTCGCAAAAACAAGAAGAAGGAACCGTCATGTTCGATATCAGCACGTTCCCCAAAGCCGATGCCGTCCGCCGGGCCGCACACCTCAGTCAAGACGACTACAAGCGCCTGTACCGTCAATCCATCGAGCACCCCAGTGAATTCTGGGCTGAACAGGCCACACGCTTCCTCGACTGGAGCACACCGTGGAAAACCGTCCAGCGCTATGACCTGAAAACCGGCGAAGCCAGCTGGTTTGCCGGCGGAAAATTAAACGTCAGCTACAACTGCATCGACCGCCACCTGGAAAAACGCGGCGATCAGATCGCAATCCTCTGGGAAGGCGATGACCCCGCCGAATCGGCCCAGATCACTTACAAAAAACTGCATCACAACGTCTGCCGCCTGGCCAATGTGCTCAAAAACCGTGGCGTGAAGAAAGGCGACCGCGTGTGCATTTACATGCCGATGATCCCCGAAGCCGCCTACGCCATGCTCGCCTGCACGCGAATCGGTGCGGTGCATTCGGTGGTGTTTGGCGGTTTCTCCCCGGACTCGGTGCGCGACCGCATTCTCGATGCCGACTGCCGCACCGTGATCACCGCCGATGAAGGCGTGCGCGGCGGCAAATTCGTACAGCTCAAGCAGAAAGTCGACCAGGCGCTGAAAAGTTGCCCGAACGTCAGCACCGTGATCGTGGTCGAGCGCACCCAGGGCGATGTCGACTGGGTCGAAGGCCGAGACCTCTGGTATCACCAGGCCCTGCGCGACGTCGACGACAATTGCCCGCCGGAACCCATGGACGCCGAAGACCCGCTGTTCATCCTCTACACCTCCGGCAGCACCGGCAAACCCAAAGGCGTGTTGCACACCACCGGCGGTTATCTGCTGCAAGCAGCGATGACCTTCAAATACGTGCTCGACTACCGCGACAACGAAGTCTTCTGGTGCACCGCCGATGTCGGCTGGGTTACCGGCCACAGTTACATCGTCTACGGCCCGCTGGCCAACGGCGCGACCACGCTGATCTTCGAAGGTGTGCCGAGCTACCCGAGCAGCTCGCGCTTCTGGCAGGTGATCGACAAGCACCACGTGAACATCTTCTACACTGCCCCCACCGCCCTGCGCTCGCTGATGCGCGAAGGCCCCGAACCGCTGAAAGAAACGTCCCGCGCGAGCCTCAGATTACTCGGCAGCGTCGGTGAGCCGATCAACCCGGAAGCGTGGGATTGGTATTTCAACGTCGTCGGCGAACAGCGTTGCCCGATCGTTGACACCTGGTGGCAGACCGAAACCGGCGGCATCATGCTCAGCCCGCTGGTGAGCGCACAGCGGATCAAACCCGGCTGCGCCACGCAACCGATGTTCGGGGTGCAGCCGGTGTTGCTCGACGAAGTGGGCAAGGAAATCAAAGGCGCCGGCAGCGGCGTTCTGGCGATCAAATCCAGCTGGCCGGCGCAGATCCGCAGTGTCTACGGCGACCCGCAACGGATGGTCGACACCTATTTCAAACCTTACCCTGGCTACTATTTCACCGGCGACGGCGCGCGGCGCGACGAGGACGGCGACTACTGGATCACCGGGCGCATTGACGACGTGATCAACGTTTCCGGCCACCGCATCGGCACCGCCGAAGTGGAAAGCGCCCTGGTGCTGCACGACAGCATCGCCGAAGCAGCGGTGGTCGGTTACCCTCACGACGTCAAAGGCCAGGGTATTTATGCCTTTGTCACGCCCATGAACGGTACCGACCCCACCGATGAACTGAAGAAGGAATTGCTGGCCCACGTCAGCAAGGAAATCGGCAGCTTTGCCAAACCGGACCTGATCCAGTGGGCCCCGGCCTTGCCGAAAACCCGTTCGGGCAAGATCATGCGACGGATTCTGCGCAAGATCGCCTGCAATGAACTGGACAGCCTGGGCGACACCTCGACGTTGGCCGATCCTAGCGTGGTTCAGGATCTGGTCGATAAACGCCTGAACCAATAACGTGTGCACGCCTTGCCCTTGTAGGAGCCGGCTTGCCGGCGATAGCAGTGTGTCATTCAACATTTTTGTCGATTGATAGGCCGCTATCGCCGGCAAGCCGGCTCCTACAGGGGTAATGTGTGATGCCAGATCTTTTTTTTCAGCAATGAGTCGCCATGGAATTCATCCGCAGCCGCATCGAAACCCAGGTCATGAGCCTCACCGGCCTGTCCCTCGGCAAGCTCGACCTGGAAAACCCCAAGGGTGATCCCGGCCTGTTCGGCCCTGATTCGGTCAGTTGGCAAGTCCACGGCGACTTCAGCAGCATGCTCATCGGCGGCATCAGCGCGTTGATGCTGCAAGCCCTGCACCCCTTGGCGCTGGCCGGGGTCTGGGACCATTCGAACTTTCGCGAGGACATGCTCGGTCGCCTGCGCCGCACCGGGCAGTTCATTTCCGGCACCACCTTCGGCTCGCGTAAAGATGCTGACTGGCTGATCGAGAAAGTCCGCACCATCCACCTGCAAGTGACCGGCACCGCGCCGGATGGCCGGCCTTACGCCGCCAGTGATCCAGATCTGCTCACCTGGGTGCACGTGGCCGAAGTCAGCAACTTCCTCGCGGCGCATTTGCGTTATCGCAACCCACACCTTTCGCTGGCCGATCAGGACCGTTACTACGATGAAATCGCCTTGGTCGCCGAGCGCCTGGGCGCACGCGACGTACCGCGTTCGCGACAGGAAACGGCCGAATACCTTGAGCGCATTCGTCCGCAATTGCTGTGCGACGAGCGCAGTCGCGAGGTGTTGCGACTGTTGTTGAACGCACCCTCCCCGAGCCGTCTGGCCAAGCCGTTCGGTGGGTTGATGATGCAGGCAGGCATTGACCTGCTGCCGGATTGGGCCAGCGACATGCTCGGCGTGCGCCAAAGTGCCCTGCAACGCAAACTGATCCGCGCCAGCGTCAACCGCAGCGCACCGATGCTGCGCTGGGCCGTGCGTAATGGCTCGGTGCATCGGGCGAAGCGACGGATGGGACTACCAACCTGATCCCCTTGTAGGAGCGAGGCTTGCCCGCGAAGAACGATAACGCAGTGTATCCGCCAGACCGTGCGGCATTCTTCGCGGGCAAGCCTCGCTCCTACGGGTCCTCTGTCGCTCAAGCTGTTAAACTCCCGCGCCAAATTCCCTCCCCTGCAAGGCGCCCAGCATGTCTTCCTTGAATCAGGCGCTGTGCGCCGCCCTCGAACATCGCCAGGACCTGCTTGCCGAACTGCATCAGCAAGGCACCGATTGCTATCGCCTGTTCCACGGCAGCCAGGAAGGCGCCGGCGGCCTGACCATCGACCGCTACGGCCCACAATTGTTGGTGCAGAGCTTTCATCAGGCGCTGGAGCGCGACGCCCTGCTGCAAGTGCATGAAACGATCAACCAACATCTGGGACTCGACACCCTGCTGGTCTACAACGACCGCTCCCGGGGCAACTCGCGCATCGACCGTGAAGACACGGTCTACCGCGCCGACGAAGCCGCCCTGCAAGACTTGGTCGGTCACGAATGGGGCCTGAATTACCGGGTTCGCGGCCGCCACGCCGGCCAGGATCCATTGCTGTTTCTCGACCTGCGCAACACCCGCGGCTGGGTCAAGGATCACAGCAAGAACAAAAGCGTGCTGAACCTGTTTGCCTACACCTGCGGCGTCGGCCTGAGCGCTGCGGCCGGTGGCGCGAGCGAGGTGTGCAACCTGGACTTCGCCGAGGGTAATCTGGCGGTCGGTCGCGAAAACGGTCTGCTCAATCCGCAATTGCCGACCATGCAATTCATCCAGTCCGATTATTTCCCGGCCATTCGCCAACTCGCCGGCCTGCCCATCAGCCAGCGTCGCGGGCAGAAACTGCCGAGCTATCAACGCCTGGAACAACGTCAATACGATCTGGTTTTGCTGGACCCACCGGCCTGGGCCAAGAGCGCTTTCGGTACCGTCGACCTGCTGCGCGACTACCAGAGCCTGCTCAAGCCCGCGCTGCTGACCACCGCCGACAATGGCGTGCTGATCTGCTGCAACAACCTGGCAAAAGTCAGCATGGACGACTGGCGCGAACAGGTTTTGCGCTGCGCCGAGAAGGCCGGCCGCCCGGTGCGCGAATGGACGGTGATGAAACCGGGCGCCGATTTCCCGTCCATGGATCAACAACCGCCGCTGAAAACACTGATCCTGCAGCTCTGAATCACATCAGATAAATCTGAAAAATCCTGAGCTGAGCGATTACTTCGGAACCGGATTGGCGTGCCATACTCCAAGGCACTCCGATTCAGACAGATGAAGCCGCACATGCCCAAAGGATTGATCCGCGCTATCGGCGCCTTGTTGACTGCTCTGGCCCTCTACAGCCTGCTGGGGTTTCTGATTTTACCGGGCATCGCATTGCGGGTAGCCAACCAGCAACTGGCCAACTACGCGACGACGCCCGCCACTATTCAGCGAATCGAACTCAACCCGTTCAGCCTGGAAGTCACCCTGTGGGGCCTGATCATCGGCGAACCGGGCAAGGAACAGGTCGGTTTCGAACGGCTTTACGCCAACCTGCAGATCGACAGCCTCTGGACCAAGGCGCTGCACCTGTCCGATATCGAACTGGACAAGCCGAAGACCGAAATCCTTTTCGGCAAGGACGGCAAACTCAATTTGCTTGGTCTGTTCAAACTGCCGGCGAGCGAGCCGACGCCGGCCGACCCGGACGCCAAACCGTTTCCGTTGCGCGTAGAGCGGATCAAACTGGTCGGCGGTGCCGTGCACTTCAAGGATGACCGTCCCAGCGAAGCCATCGAGTTCCTCTACGACAAACTCGATTTCGAGCTGAACAACCTCAGCACTCTGCCCGATGACAATGCCGACATGACCCTTGTGGCCATCGGCCCGAACGGTGGGCAGATCGACTGGACCGGTAACTTCAGCCTCATCCCGATCGCCTCCGAAGGTAAGCTGAAAATCACCGACGGACAGATGAAAACCTTTTGGCCCTATGTGCGTGACGCGCTGCCACTGGTGCTGGAAAACGGCGTGCTGAACCTGAGCACCGACTACAAACTCAACCTGTCCAAGGAAACCGAGCTGCTGCTGAACAACGTCGCAGTGAGCGTGGCGCCCTTCGCCATCAAGGCTCCGGACGGTCGGCCACTGGCGAAACTTGAACGCCTGGACGTGACTGAAACCACGGTCGACCTGGCCAAGCAGCAAGTTGTCGTCGGCAAGATCCGCAGCAACAAACTGGAAACCTGGGCGGCACTGGAAGCCGACGGGCAACTCGACTGGCAGAAGCTGTTCGCCAGCCAACCGTCCAAGGCCGCCGCCAAGGCCAAAGCCGAGCCGGCCAGCACGCCAGCGGCCGCCGACTCGCCAAAGCCAGAACCGACGCCGCCGAGCAAACCTTGGCAAGTGCTGTTGAAAGATGTGCAGTTGCGCAATTACCAGGTGCACCTGGCTGACCGCAAAGCGCAACCCGCCGTGACGCTGGATTTGAACCCGCTGAACCTGGACCTGCAAAATTTCGACAGCCTCAATGGCTCGCCTTTTACCCTCAAGCTCGACACCGGGGTGGGCAAGCAAGGCAAGATCACCGCCGAGGGCGAGGTCAATCTCGCTCCCGTCAGCGCTAAATTGAACGTACAGACCAAGGACATCGACCTGCGGGTCGCCCAGTCCTACATCACCCCGTTCATTCGCCTTGAACTGCGCAGCGGCATGCTCGGCAGCGATCTGGCGGTCAACCTGAAAAGCACCGAGCCGTTGGCGTTCAGCGTCACAGGACGGGCGCAGATCGATCAACTGCACACCCTCGACACCCTGAAAACCCGCGACTTTCTCAAGTGGCAGCAGGTGGTGGTCGAAGGCCTGAATTATCAGCACGGCGACAGCCTGTCCATCGACAAGGTCAACCTGTTCCAGCCCTACGTGCGTTTCATGATCAACGATGACCGCACCACCAACATCGATGACCTGCTGATCCCGCAACCGCCCGATTCCGGCGCCAAAACCGCTGCGGCCAAACCCGTCAGCCAGGACAAGCCGCTGGGCATCCACATCGGCGGCATTGCCATCAATGACGGTTCGGCCAACTTCGCCGACTTCAGCCTGACCCCGAACTTCGCCACCGCCGTGCAACAGCTCAACGGCCAGATCGGCACCATCGACAGCCGTCAGGCGAAACCGGCGACCGTCGACATCAAGGGCAAGGTCGATCGTTACGCGCCGGTGACCATCAAAGGTTCGGTCAACCCGTTCGACCCGATGGCCAGCCTCGACATCGCCACCAGTTTCAAACGGGTGGAACTGACCACGCTGACGCCCTACTCCGGCAAGTTCGCCGGCTACCGTATCCGCAAGGGCCGACTCAACCTCGACTTGCATTACCTGATTACCAAAGGCCAGCTCAAGGCTGAAAACAAAGTGGTGGTCGAGCAATTGCAACTGGGTGAAAAGGTCGACAGCCCCGACGCTGTCAGCCTGCCGCTGAAACTGGCGATTGCCCTGCTCAAGGACGTCGACGGCAAGATTTCCATCGAGCTGCCAGTGAGCGGCGACCTCAACAATCCGCAGTTCAGCGTCATGCCGATTGTCTGGCAGACCCTGCGCAACCTGATCGTCAAAGCCGCCGCCGCACCGTTCAAAATGATTGGCGGGCTGGTCAGTGGTGGTTCGGAAGACCTGGGTACGGTGTCGTTCGCGCCGGGCTCGAGCGATCTGAGCAAGGACGCCGAGGGTTCGCTGGTCAAACTGTCCAATGCACTCAAGGAACGTCCGGCCCTGCGCCTGGAGATCGAAGGCACCGCTGCCGCCAGCAGCGATGGCCCGCTGATCGCCGAGCAACGCCTGGAACGGGAATACCAGTACAACTACTACAAAATGCTCCAGCGTCGCGGCGACAAGGTGCCGGCGCAGGCCTCGTTGCTGCAAGTACCGGACGGCGAGAAAGGCCCGCTGCTGGAAGGCATCTACCGCACCCGCCTGAAAACCCAGCCACCCGCCGAATGGAAGGATTTGGGCAAGGAAGAACGCACCGCCAAAATGCGCGCAGACGTGATCAAGTTCTGGAGCACCAGCGACGTGCTCTTGCGCCAGCTGGGCCAGGATCGCGCCAGCAGCATCAAGGACTATCTGGTCGACAAGGGTCAGTTGGCCGATGACCGCGTGTACTTCATCGATGCCAGCCTCGGCGAAGCCGAAAGTGACGGCCGGGTGGTAACGCCGTTGCACCTGGATGCCGAGTGATGATCAGTCGGTTGCTGATCAGCCTGACACTGGCAATGGCGGCCAGTCAGGCCTCGGCCGCCGATACCCTGCGCTGCGGCAGTCAGTTGGTCAGCGTCGGCGACCGGTCCAGCGAGGTACTGCAGAAATGTGGAGAGCCGGTCAGTCGAGACCTGTTGGGGTACAAGCGCAGCGCCAACCGTCGGGAAGAATTCCAGGTCGAGGAATGGACCTACGGGCCCAACGGCGGGATGTATCAATACCTGCGGTTTGAAGGCAATCGCTTGAAGCAGATCACCAGCAAACGCGGAAACTGAATACACCCTATAACCCATGTGGGAGCGAGCCTGCTCGCGATAGCGGTGTAACAGTCAGCAAAGATGTTGAATGTTATGGCCTCATCGCGAGCAGGCTCGCTCCCACATGGGTTTTGTGGTGGCCCGGAATAGAACAGGCCCCGGACACGAATGTCAGGGGCCTGTAATGGCCACTTCCTTGTAGCCGTCGCATGAACTCTCAAGTTGCGGCAGACGCATGACTCGGCTCGTCTACCGCGCCTTCTCCCGTTCAGGCGAGAAGTCTTGCCTTACTCGGCTTTCAGGCCGTCAGCGGAGACCGCCTGGACGCCTTTGATTTTCTTGGCGATGGCCACGGCGGTGGCTTTCTGAGCGTCAGTCACCGCAACGGTGGACGACAGGGATACAACACCTTTGTTGGTTTCAACCTTGATATCGGTACCAGGAATGCCTTTTTCGGTCACCAGGTCAGCTTTGACTTTGGTGGTGATCCAGGTATCGGAAGTGGCTTCTTTAGCCTTGGTCACTTCACCGGCAGCCAGCACCATTGGGGCTTGGGTAGCCTGGGTTTGAGCGAATGCAGCGTTGGCCATGGTCAGGGTCAGCGCGGTAGCAGTAGCGGCAGCGATAGCGAACTTCTTCATACGAGTAACTCCTGTTTTTTCATAAAGTCTGCTGCGTGTCTTGTCAGCAGGGTTACTGGGTATAGTGCGAACGCTGTGCCAACTTTGAAACAGTTACTAACCCCTTATAAATCAACAACTTAAAAAATCGACTGATTTTCAGAATCATGCAAATTGCATGACTTCGACATTCTCTACATGCAAGTTGCAGGTTTTAACGTGGGCCTAAGGCCATGAATTTGTGAGGTTTTCCAAATCTCACCAAAAAGCGCAGCGAACTTGGCGTTTTTTCCCCAAAAAATGCCCCATCCGACGATGGGGCATTCTTCTATCTACCCGTTTTCAGCATTAAGTTGCCGAGGCTGTGCAACCAGGCGGTGCGTAATCGGCAGTCACGCCGGTCGCGCATGACCAGCCTGCAGTGGCGCTGCGAGTCAGCGTGATGGTTTTACCTGCCACAGGGGCCGGTGCTTTCTGCAGCGTGCAGACAATGGTGCCAGCGCCTGAGGCAACCGTGCCGGTGACAGCAATTGCACAGTTCTGCGTCGTCGTGCCGGCGCCCGTCAGTGTGGTGGGTTCTGCAGTGCCGGCATTCATCAGGTCTTCAAACGAAACCTTCAACGCTGAAATCTCCGCCAACCCCGCCGTCACTTTCGCCCGGGCCTGATACTTCGAGTAAGCCGGCAACGCAAACGTCGCTAGAATCCCGATGATCGCCACCACGATCAACAATTCGATAAGCGTAAAACCTTTCTGAGCACTCATAGACAAGCTCCATGCATGAGTCGAAATCTCATGATCTGAACCAGTCTCAGCACAGCCCATGCCAAGCCCGTTGCCCCCTGTTAGCGGGGCGCGAGAACGACGCAAGGCCTTGTCCTGCCCTCAGGATCCGCACTATCTGACACTTTTTGTCACCAGAGCAGCGCTGGTTTGGCGCCATCGGTTGACTAGGCTATAAGTCATGAACTGTCTGCGTCCGGTATCCCCATGAATGACATCGCCCTTAGCGGTCTGGCCAAGCAATTGGTGCTTGCCGAGCTGCTCACCGACCAAAGCGCGCAACAGGCGTATCAGCAAGCCCAACGTCATAAAATCTCCCTGGTCAGTTATCTGGTGCAGAACAAACTGGTGAAAAGCCGCCAGGTCGCCGAGATCGCCTCGGAGCATTTCGGCATGGCACTGCTCGACCTCAACTGCCTGGACAAGGAAACCCAACCCAAGGGCCTGGTCAGCGAAAAACTGGTTCGCCAGCACCACGCCCTGCCCCTCTGGCGGCGTGGCAACAAGTTGTTCGTGGGGGTTAGCGACCCGACCAATCACCAGGCCATCAACGACATCCAGTTCAGCACCGGGCTGAACACCGAAGCCATCCTGGTGGAGGACGACAAGCTCAGCGATGCCATCGAGAAGTTCTTCGACAGCCATGCCAGTGGACTGGAAGACATGGCCGACGTCGACCTCGATGGCATGGACATCGAGTCGGTCGATGACCACCAACAGGACGCCATCGCCGGGCAGGATGCCGACGACGCGCCGGTGGTGCGCTTCGTTCACAAGATGCTGCTGGACGCGATCAGGAGTGGCTCTTCCGACCTGCATTTCGAGCCCTACGAAAAAACCTACCGCGTGCGGATGCGCACCGACGGCATGCTGCGTGAAGTCGCCAAGCCGCCGATTCAACTGGCCAACCGCATCGCCGCCCGCCTGAAAGTCATGGCCAGCCTCGACATCTCCGAGCGGCGCAAACCCCAGGACGGGCGGATCAAGATGCGCCTGTCGAAGAGCAAGTCCATCGACTTCCGGGTCAACACCCTGCCGACCCTGTGGGGCGAGAAAGTGGTGATCCGGATCCTCGACCCATCCAGCGCGCAAATGGGCATCGACGCCCTCGGCTACGAGCCGGACCAGAAAGACCTCTACATGGCCGCGCTGAAGCAGCCGCAAGGGATGATTCTGGTGACGGGCCCCACGGGGTCGGGCAAGACCGTGTCGCTCTACACCGGCCTGAACATACTCAACACCGTGGACATCAACATCTCCACCGCCGAAGACCCGGTCGAGATCAACATGGAAGGCATCAACCAGGTCAACGTCAACGCCAAGCAGGGACTGGGTTTTGCCCAGGCGCTGCGTTCATTTTTGCGGCAGGACCCGGACGTGATCATGGTCGGCGAGATCCGCGACCTGGAAACCGCCGAAATTGCCATCAAGGCCGCCCAGACCGGGCATCTGGTGCTGTCGACCCTGCACACCAACAGCGCCGCTGAAACCCTGACCCGCCTGCACAACATGGGCATTCAGGGGTTCAACATCGCGACGTCCGTCAGCCTGATCATCGCCCAGCGCCTGGCGCGCAAACTGTGCAGCCAGTGCAAGAAGCCCATCGATATTCCCCGCGAGGCATTGATCAAGGAAGGCTTCCCAGAGGAACGGATTGGCGCATTCACGATCTATGAGCCGGTCGGTTGCGATCAGTGCAACGGCGGCTACAAGGGGCGCGTGGGGATTTATGAAGTGGTGAAGAACACAGCAGGCCTGCAACGGCTGATCATGGCCGAAGGCAACTCGCTGGAAATCGATATCCAGATGCGCAAGGACGGCTTCAACGACCTGCGTACTTCCGGGCTGATCAAGGCCATGCAAGGCATCACCAGCCTTGAAGAAATCAACCGGGTCACCAAGGACTGAACATGGCGGTCAAAGCAGCGAAAATCAGTGTGTACGCCTGGGAAGGCACCGACAAAAAAGGTACGAAAATAACCGGCGAACTCAGCGCTCAGAACCCGGCGCTGATCAAGGCGCAACTGCGCAAGCAAGGCATCAACCCCGGCAAGGTGCGCAAGAAATCCGCCTCGTTTTTCAGCCTCGGCCAACGCATCAAGGCGAATGACATTGCCCTGTTCACCCGGCAGATGGCGACCATGATGAAAGCCGGCGTACCGCTGTTGCAGTCGTTCGACATCATCGGCGAAGGCTTCGAAAACCCGGCCATGCGCAAACTGGTGGACGAGGTGAAACAGGAAGTCGCGGCGGGTAACAGCTTCGCGGCAGCCCTGCGCAAAAAGCCGCAGTATTTTGATGAGCTCTACTGCAATCTGGTGGATGCCGGCGAACAGGCCGGCGCGCTGGACACCCTGTTGGAGCGGGTCGCGACCTACAAGGAAAAGAGCGAAAGCCTCAAGGCCAAGATCAAGAAAGCCATGACTTATCCGCTGGCGGTGGTGGTCGTCGCGATCATCGTCACCGGGATTCTGCTGGTCAAGGTGGTGCCGCAGTTCGAGTCGGTGTTCAAAGGCTTTGGTGCGCAACTGCCGGCGTTCACGGTGATGGTCATCGGCCTGTCGCAGTTCATGCAGGATTGGTGGTGGCTGATGCTTGGCGTGCTGATCGCGGCGATATTCGGTGTGCGCCACGCCTTCAAGACATCGCAAGGCTTTCGGGACCGGACAGACACCTGGCTGCTGAAACTGCCGTTGATTGGCGCATTGATGTACAAGTCCGCCGTGGCCCGTTACGCCCGTACGCTGTCGACCACTTTCGCAGCGGGTGTGCCGCTGGTCGAGGCGCTGGAGTCAGTGGCGGGCGCGACCGGCAACATCGTGTTCAAGCGGGCGGTGCTGCGTATCAAGCAGGACGTTTCGACGGGGATGCAGCTGAATTTCTCCATGCGCACCGCCGGCGTCTTTCCGAACATGGCGATCCAGATGACGGCCATTGGCGAAGAGTCCGGCGCACTGGACGACATGCTCGACAAGGTCGCCAGTTTCTATGAGGCGGAAGTCGACAATATGGTCGACAATCTCACCAGCCTGATGGAGCCATTCATCATGGTGGTGCTGGGTGTTATCGTCGGCGGCCTGGTGGTTGCGATGTACCTGCCCATTTTCCAACTCGGCAATGCGATCTGACATGCCCTTGAACGAAATCCTGACCGTGTACCCGTTGGCGTTTGTCGTCATTGCACTGCTGGTCGGCTTGCTGGTCGGCAGCTTCCTCAATGTGGTGATCTGGCGCCTGCCGAAAATGCTCGAGCGTGAGTGGCAATTGCAGGCCCGGGACATTCTCGGTTTGCCTGGCGAAACACCGCCGGCGACCTACAACCTGATGCTGCCCCACTCCGAGTGCCCGCATTGTGGGCACCGGATTCGCGCCTGGGAAAACATCCCGCTACTCAGTTACGTGTTTTTACGTGGACGATGCTCAAGCTGCGCAACGCCCATCAGCAAACGCTACCCCTTGACCGAACTGGCCTGCGGCCTGCTGTCGGCGTTCATTGCCTGGCATTTCGGTTTCGGCTGGCAAGCCGTGATGGTGCTGGTCCTGAGCTGGGGCCTGTTGGCCATGAGCCTGATCGACGCCGAGCATCAACTTTTGCCGGATGTGCTGGTGCTACCGCTGATGTGGCTGGGACTGGTCGTCAACAGCTTCGGATTGTTCGTGCCGTTGCACGAGGCGCTGTGGGGTGCAATTGCGGGCTACATGGCGCTGTGGTCGGTGTTCTGGCTGTTCAAGCTGATCACCGGCAAGGAAGGCATCGGCCACGGCGATTTCAAGCTGTTGGCCATGCTGGGCGCCTGGGGCGGCTGGCAGATTTTGCCGCTGACCATTCTGCTGTCGTCCCTGGTGGGCGCGATTATCGGCATGATTTTGCTGAGCCTGCGCAATGCGAAAACCTCGACCCCGATCCCCTTCGGTCCCTATCTGGCGATTGCCGGCTGGATTGCATTGCTCTGGGGTGGTCAAATAACCGGCTTCTATTGGCAGTTTGTCGGTTTGAAATGAATACCCCTGTGGAAAAACCCTGGATTCTCGGCCTGACCGGCGGCATCGGCAGCGGCAAAAGCGCGGCCGCCCAGCACTTCATCGACCTGGGCGTGCACGTGGTCGATGCCGATCATGCGGCGCGCTGGGTGGTGGAACCGGGTCGCCCGGCGCTGGCACAGATCGCCGAACATTTTGGCCCCGGCGTGTTGCAAGCCGACGGGCAACTGGATCGCGCAGCGTTGCGCAAACTGATCTTCGAAGTGCCTGAGCAACGCCTCTGGCTCGAGGCGCTTTTGCATCCGCTGATCGCCAGGGAAATCGCCGATCACCTGGGCAAGGCACAATCGCCTTACGCGATTCTGGTTTCGCCGTTGCTGATCGAGTCCGGGCAGTACGCCATGACCCAGCGAGTGCTGGTGATCGATGCGCCCGAACAACTACAGATCGAACGCACCCTGCAGCGTGACCAGACCAGCGAACAACAGGTCCAGGCGATTCTCAAGGCGCAATCCAGTCGCCAGGATCGCGTGAGCCATGCCGACGATGTGGTGGTCAACGACCGCGACCTCGCCTGGCTGCACAGCGAGGTCGAACGCCTGCATCACTTTTACCTTACATTGCGTGGAGGCCAGTCATGAGCCAGATCCCAACCGTCGAATGCCCAACCTGCGGCGCCCCTGTGGAATGGACCCCGGAAAGCACATTCCGGCCTTTCTGTTCGGACCGCTGCAAACTGATCGACCTGGGGGCGTGGGCATCGGAAGAGCACAAGATTCCAGTGGCACCCGATGCCGAGGACGAGTTGTTCAGTGGTGATTTCGACCCGCGTCACTAAGTGACGGTTCAGGGCCGCATGAAGCCGTAGTCCTGACCGTCATCGAGGTTCTCGGCGAGAAACTGCAACTCATCGGCCAGATCCTCGACACTGCGCACGGCCTTGCTCTGCTGCACCACCGCGCTGAGCAGGGCGCGCAGGCTCAACCCCGGATCAAACCCGACTTCCTGCGCTGCATCCAGACTGTGGCGCAACTCCTGCCTTGCCCATTCGTAGACACTCATTTTCGATGCTCCTGAAGGTTTTTCGGAGCATGGATTCGTCGACGTTTTTTGGATTTGATGTGGATCAAGATTTCGGATCGTCGTCCTTCCAGGGTGCCGAAAGATAGCGTGTGCGGTTGAAGGTCTCCAGCCATTCGGGGCTGAACACCACCAGCGCGCTGACGACCATGCCGTTGATGAAGGCTTCGGGAAAGATGATCAGCCACAGGTAACCGACAAAATCTTCCAGCCAGTAAGGCATGACGAACAGCTCGTTGAACCACAGCAGCCACAGGGCCAGCAGCAGGCACAGCAAGGCCGACAGCGCCGCTGCGAAGAAACCGGAAACGAAGATATACACGAAGGGATTACGCGGCTGCGCGCGCTCGACCAGGATTGCGCAGCACTCGGTGACCAGCACGGGCAGCAGAATCAACAAGGCGCCGTTCACGCCGACGGCGGCGAGGTCCTGGCGTCCGAGCATTACCAGGCCTGCTTGTGCGACCAGTCCGCCGACGATCGCCAGGGGCCAGTCCAGGAGCAGGGTTACTGCGGTCATGCCGATGAAGTGATAGGACACACCGGTGTCGAAATCCCGTCGTACCAGCCACAGCATGAACAGCGCGAATACGGTGCCGAACAACAGATGCTGGCGGCGGCTGTCGCTGAACAGCTCGACCCACGGGGTACGTGCGATGGCCCAGATCAGGGCTGGAATGTAGATCAGCCAGCCGACGGTGAGGGTTTCGGGGGACAGTAGCTCGGCGCCGATCATGGCTGGGTGGGCTCCCTTGTCTTTGCCGGAATAGGGTGGGGTATCAGTTTACACCGGTGTTTGGTTGGTCTTTGGTTGGGGGGCATATCCGTTTTTGCGGTGATGGCGGCTATTGGTTTCGCCCTTACGGCGAGTCACTTGGAAAAGCCCCAAGTAACCAAGGGCTCTTGCCCCTTTCGTTCGGTGGCTCGCTAATGCTCGCCATGCCCTCGCTCCGGTCCTGCTCCGTGGGCCCGCCGCCATCGGCCATCCCTGGCCGGGGGCGGCTAACCCGGCATCCATGCCGGGTTGCCCACTGCGCAGAACCTCCACTCGGCCTCTCGAGGGGGCGCTCAGATCAAAAGCGGAAGGCGAGCTAACGCTCGGCCTGATGAGTGGTGAAAAGCAAAAGCAAACGCAGATCCCTGTAGGAGCCGGCTTGCTGGCGATGGCGGTGGGTCATCCAACATATTTGTTGACTGGACGGACGCCATCGCCAGCAAGCTGGCTCCTACAAGGGCAATGCAGATGTGTTTGGATAAATACGATCAACTGTAGGAGCCGGCTTGCTGGCGATAGCGGTGGGTCAGTCACCCTCCTTTTCGACTGGACGGACGCCATCGCCAGCAAGCTGGCTCCTACAGGGAAAATGCGTATATGTTTGGATAAATACGATCAACTGTAGGAGCCGGCTTGCTGGCGATAGCGGTGGGTCAGTTACCCTCCTTTTCGACTGGACGGAAGCCATCGCCAGCAAGCTGGCTCCTACAAGGGCAATGCAGATGCGTCTGGATGAATACGATCAACTGTAGGAGCTGGCTTGCCGGCGATAGCGGTGGGTCAGTCACCCTGTTTTTCGACTGGACGGACGCCATCGCCAGCAAGCTGGCTCCTACAAGGGAAATGCAGATGCGTCTGGATGAATACGATCAACTGTAGGAGCCGGCTTGCCGGCGATAGCAGTGGGTTAGTCACCCTCCTTTTCGACTGGACGGACGCCATCGCCAGCAAGCTGGCTCCTACAAGGGAAACGCAGATGTGTCTGGATAAATACGATCAACTGTAGGAGCTGGCTTGCCGGCGATAGCGGTGGGTCAGTCACCCTGTTTTTCGACTGGACGGACGCCATCGCCAGCAAGCTGGCTCCTACAAGGGCAATGCAGATGCGTCTGGATGAATACGATCAACTGTAGGAGCCGGCTTGCTGGCGATAGCGGTGGATCAGTCACCTGTTTATTGATTGGACGGATGCCATCGCCAGCAAGCCGGCTCCTACAGGGGAATGCGTAAATGTCCGAAATTAGTGCGGCCACCACAATGCGAGAGCACGTGCACGACCGAAGAGCCAGGTCGGCTTTCAGGCCGCCTCGGCGGTTGTGGCGGTAGTCGCCCCCTCGAGAGGCCGAGCGCAGGTTCTGCGCAGTGGGCAACCCGGCATGGATGCCGGGTTAGCCGCGCACGGCCAGGGATGGCCGATCGCGGCGGGCCCACGGAGCAGGACCGGAG
>NZ_JAGYFZ010000123.1:0-16407 GCF_019946675.1 Pseudomonas sp. BF-B-15 | reverse complement strand
ACATTGATTTGACTGACGCACCGCAATCGCCAGCAAGCCGGCTCCTACAGGGGAATGCGCGTGCAGGAATAACGATAGACCGCATCGATATAAGTAGTTATAAGAAAAATCGCTATGCTGCGGGCCAGTTTTTTCATGCGTTTTTGTGGGCGTGTTAATGGATTTCGTTAACTTCGGTTTGGTTGTGGCAGGTTTGGTGGTGGGGTTCATTGTCGGCATGACCGGCGTGGGCGGCGGCTCGCTGATGACGCCGATCCTGCTTTGGTTCGGCATCAATCCGGCGACAGCGGTGGGTACGGACCTGCTGTACGCCGCGATTACCAAATCCAGTGGTGTGCTGGTACATCGCAAGAACAAGAACATTGACTGGGCCATTACCGGTTGGCTGACGCTCGGCAGTGTGCCGGCCGTCGCGCTGACGTTGTGGTTCCTGAGCAGTTTGCAAACGTCCCCCGACGCGATGAACGCCATCATCAAACAGGCGCTGGGCTTTGTCCTGTTTGCCACGGCACTGGCGATTTTCTTCAAGAAACGCCTGCTCGACTTCGCCCACAAACGCGCCGGCGGCACCTACAACCCAAGCGGCAAACGCTTGAATGGGCTGACGGTGATCACCGGCCTGATCCTCGGCACCATGGTCGCCCTGACCTCCATCGGCGCGGGTGCCCTGGGCACCGTGGCGCTGTTTATCCTGTATCCGCTGTTGCCTACCCGCCGCCTCGTCGGCACGGAAATCGCCCACGCCGTACCGCTGACCCTGGTCGCCGGTCTCGGCCATGCGAGCATGGGCAACATGGATTGGCATGTGCTGGGCTACTTGCTGGTCGGTTCGCTGCCGGGGATTTACCTGGGCAGCCACCTGACCGGCCGCATCTCGGATGAGGTGTTGCGCCCGTGCCTGGCGACGATGCTGGTGCTGATCGGCTACAAACTGGCGTTCTAGGTTCTGTACGACATCCCTTGAAATCTCACAGCAGGCTCTTGGGAGCCGAGATTCGGTAGCGTTCGCTATCATCGCTGGAAAGGAATCTCTCGCGGATCCATTGAGCCAAATCCTGAGGGGCCAAAGGGCGCGAGAAACAATAACCTTGCGCTATCTGGTATCCCTGGCCTCGAAGGATTTCAAGTTGCGCATCGGTTTCAACACCTTCGGCGACAATGTTCAATTGCAAGCTCTTGCAGATCCCGGCAATCGACTGTGCCAGTGTCCGGGCACTTTCGCTTTTTTCGATATCGTCGATAAAACTCTTGTCCAGCTTGATGGTGTCCACGGGCAGTCGCAGCAGGTAGCTCAGGCTGGAGTAACCGGTGCCAAAATCGTCAATGGATAAGCTGACGCCTAATTGACGGACCTCGGTAATGACCGATATGACATTGTCGGTGGCGTCCAGTATGAAGTCTTCCGTGACCTCCAGCGTCAAGCAGGAGGGTAGGAGCCCATGCTTTGTCAGCAGAGACTGGATGAGATCAATAATGGCTCTGTCGCGAAAGGCGACGGGGAAGATGTTTACCGACATACGAGGCACGGCAAGTCCCGAGTCGCGCCATTGAGCCATCTGCCGGCAGGCTTCGGTGAGTACCCATTGATTGAGCTTGGGCATCAATCCTGCCTCGCGCACCAAAGGGATGAATCGATTTGGAGGGATGTTTCCAAGCTCCGGATGAATCCAGCGGGCAAGTGCCTCGACACCAAAAAGTTGGTTGTCGTCGAGCGCTATCTGGGGCTGGTAATGCAGCGTCAGCTGATTGGACTCCAGGGCATTCTCGAGGGCCAGGCTCAGTGTCAGTTCGTCATTGGTTGAATCGTTGATCACCTGGTCGAACACTTCAATTGCCTGGCGGCCTGCGGACTTGGCTTTGTACATCGCCTGATCGGCATGCAAAAGCAACGAGTGAATGTCGTTACCGTGGTCTGGATAAATACCAATACCAATGCTGGCCGAGGGCGCAATTTTTACATCGGCCAACATCATGGGTTCCGATAGTTTGCTGAGCATTCTTTCTGAAAAGGCAATCGCTTGTTCAGCGCTGGAGGGAGACAGAATAATGACGAATTCATCTCCTGAAAGCCGGCTGACAAAGTCATTGCCCCTCACAGAACCCTGAAGCCTCCTGGCTATTTCAGACAGAAGCAAATCCCCGGCGGCATGCCCAAGTGAGTCATTGATTTGCTTGAACTTATTAATGTCGATGAACAACACGGCCATTGATGATTGCGAGCGCTGAGCATTGGCAATCATTGAGTTTGCTTTCATCATCAACAGTCGCCGATTGGGCAACATCGTCAGGCTGTCATAATAGGCCAGTCGTTCAATATCGTTGATAAAGCTGTCCCTCTCGAGGGCGAGTGCGCACAGCTTCAGGCTGGTTTCAAGCAGCCGGTGATGTTGGACCGCAGGGAGGTGATTTTCACGGTAGTAAAGGGTAAATGTGCCTAAACAACGTCCGTTGTTGGAGCGAATGGTGTTAACCCAACCAGCTGTGAAACCGAACGATTGCGAGAGCTTGTGATCGATGCAATCGCCCTGGTCCGATGCAGGATCAGTGAAGTTCAGCATCATGCTTTCTTTCACGTCCATTTTTTTCAGGATGGACCTTTCGGCAAGGCTTTCCAGTGACTGAATCAACCCGGCCGGCAGGTTGAATTCCGCCACCAGTGGAAGGCAGCCCTGCTCATCAAATTGTCTTATTGAAACGCCGATTTCAGGAGCGATACGACCTATCTCCAGACAAATCAACTTCATGATGTCGGGAAGTGGCTCTTCGCGGGCCATGGCACTGAGGACCTTGAACTGCAACTCGTCGTTCATCTTGGCTTCGGTGATGTCCGTCACAATAGCCACGACGTCCTGCTGAACACCCTGTGGGTCGAGCACCGGATTGGCGACCACGCGTACCCATAATGGATTCTTTGATTTGTTGTAGACCAGTAATTCAGTGGTATGGCTTTGTCCTTTCTGGATACTGTTTCTGAAAGAAAGGACTGCTTCCTGATCCGTATGGCGGCCATAAAATACCTCGTCCGGTTTTTTTCCCACCAGGTCTGATATTTCATAACCCAGCATGCGCACAAAACCCTCGTTTACATAGGTAATTATGCTGTCCGGATTGGTGACGATAATTGCACTGTCAGTTCGATTGACGGCAATTTTTAGAAGTCGACTCTTCTCAACTTTCTTTATGATGTACAGCAGGAAGAATGTTGTTGCTAATACCATGAGAAGTATCATTGCAGCGGCGGCGATGTATATTTTAAATCGATCGCCCATAGACTGAAGTGAAGTCTGGCTGATGCTGTTTCCGTATTTTATGAAGTTTTTTTGTTCCAGAAGGAGTTGCTCTTGAATGTCCTGTACCGGCTGAGCGAGTGCCCATTGGACGTCGCCAGCGCCCGTGTACTTGACCAGTTGATTGAGCACCTCCACATAACGTGAATACACGTCTTTTAAAGCCTGGACTCGGATGTGGTTTTCTTCATCAACCTTTGTGTGTGTGAGGAAGCGGTCAAACGATTTATTCGCCAGTGTCAATTCCGTGCGGGCGTGTTGCACCATTTCATGCGGAATTTTATTAAACAGTACGATGCGGGTGTTGGCTCGCGACAGGGAGAGGCGTGCCTCCATCAAGTGTCGAACAGTTTCTGCCACTGCGTCGACTTGATCGACAGCGACACTTGATAGGGTTCCAATGCTCGATTGGTTGCTGCTCACTAACCATAAGCTGAGGACTAAAGTTGCACACTGGAATACCAGCGCAGTCGTCAGGATCGTCCTCAAACCATAAGGCAGTGCAAGCTTGCGAAGCAAATAATCCTCCTCTGTCTCGGACAGATAGGGAAACGTTAGTAAAGGGAGCATCCAGGCAGAAAGTGCCTGGCTGGCAGTTCATGATTGTACGAAAGGAATTCAGTGTTCGGAGCTGTACCGGATGATGTCAGGAAAAGTCGCAACAAGGTGTCGCCGGGCTTTTCTTTTCAAGGGAGAGAGAGCCGCTTTTCTGAGGTTGCTGGCCAGGGGCCATTAAGGCGGGGAATTTTATAAGAAAGTAGTGTTGAATTGAAATGCTTAAAACGTGACGACGAGGATAATTTTTGCTGTCGTTGTTGGCCGAATGGTCAGGAAAGCAAATAAAAGTGCTTGTGTGTTAGATGCTTATCCATATTTGTCTGACGGCCGGCTATGAAGTTGCTGTTTTTTTGCATTGCCTTGGATGAAGCGACTTTTGCGGCTGATACCTATCGTTAGATCGATGAATATTCATTGCGATGATTATCATCAAGAGGCTGTTTACGGTGTTCCGCAGCCTTTAAGGATAAAGCGCGGTGTAAGAAAAAAGGGCAGACGAGATGCGGCTCGTCCACCCTCGAAAACGAGAAAAAAAGAGGAACCGACCCATGGCCGGATCCCAAAAAGAAGTTCGTGGTGATGGCTGGATCAACTGTCCTGACGCACCAGGCGCGGGCCTTTGCGCGTCACTTGTTGACCTGGTTCGAAGCGGGCATTGGGCGAGCGAACAGTGCTGATTTCGCCCTGGGCGTCCTTCACTTCATAAGCGGTTTCCGTGAGACCGGCCGCTTCCTGAACCGCGCTGCCGGCAAAGAATCCGACACCGGCACCGATCAGCGCTCCAATCGGGCCACCCACAGCGCCGACCATCAATCCGGTCACGGCACCGGCGCCCTTGCCAGCGGTGGTATCAGGCACCTCACGGACGACCTGATCGGCCATGCACACGGGTGAGAGCAACAGGCAAAGCGTAAAGCTGAGGGGGATGGAACGAGACATGATGATTTCCTGCTTTGGAGGCATTTCCAAAACTATTTCATGAATCGTGCCAGTTTATTTGTTGTTATATATCAACAAGATATGATTGTGTGTTGTCATATATACAACGGCTGGAAAGAGTCAATATGACACGTCGAGTAGTCATAAAGACTGCGCTTGGGTTCGGCGATCCTTGCTCTGTTACGCCTGTGAAGCCAGAAAATCTTGTGCGGGCTGCACGTGTGCGGTCACCAAGGGTGCTTCTGCACTGGCATCGCGTTTCAGCCACTCGGCTGGAGGACAACCAATGACGTTCAGAAAGCTTTTCGAAAAAGACGCCTGCGAGCTGTAACCGACCGACTCGGCGATCACCTTGATCTGAACACCATCACGAAGCATGTCCTGAGCCACCTTCATCCTCCATGCGGTGACGTACCCCATAGGCGACTGCCCCATTATCTGAGTGAAACAGGCAGAAAATTTCGACCTGGACATGTTCGCCAGGCTCGCCAGTTTCTCGACGGTCCAAAGCTCATCCGGCACTGAATGGATGCTGTTGAACACCGCGCCGAGGCGCCCATCCTGCAGGGCATAGAGCAATCCACTGGATATCAGCCCGTCTGCAACGGCGCGTCGCACGATCAGGACAAATATGTATTCCAACAGCAGATTCAGCGCTTTGGTCCTTCCAGCCTCCTGATCCCGAAACTCGGCGAGTAACGCGCCAATGACCGGGTCGAGATTCTCCAGCTCTCTGAATGGGAAGATCAGGGTTTCTTTGAGCCCGAGAGGGAAGGGGTGTTGTGTGTTTCGCCCAAATTGAAATGAGGCGCAAATCAGTTCTGCTCCCTCAATCGTATTGGAGCGCAGTTGATACCGGCAACTGCTCGGACAGAACAGCACGCTGGGCTCGGCAATGGAAATCTTTGGTAACCCAGGCTGAACCATGTCGATACCGCCCTGACTGATGACATGGATGAACGCCATGCCTGGCGGCTTATCGAGGACAAGAGTGCCATCGACCCGACCAGAGAAGAAAAGCCTGCCCTGAAGGTTCGTGCGTTCGAAGAATTCGGACAGGATATCCATGATAGCGACGACCAGATAAAGACTCTGTACGTGCTGACAAAGTCGGATCAGAAGGTGGGGATAGGATGAAGTTCTCGCCGATGGTAAGCAACGGCCCGCAGGGGCGCCATGGCATAGAGCAACTTTATTACCCACGATCGGAGTCTATTGGCATGAGCAACGACACAACACGCCACGCACATTACGCAGATCCAGCCAGCCCTGCGCTGCCAGATCCAGGGATGAAAATTGACCTTTCCCGTACTGCGCTGGTCGTCATCGACCCCCAAATCGATTTCCTCAGCCCTGAGGGTGTGAGTTGGGATGTGTTTGGCAAGAGCATCGTCGAACACGATGTGGTCAATCACCTCGGTCAGTTGTTCGCAGCCGCCAAAGGTGCGGGCATCACGGTCGCTGTCTCCCCGCACTACTACTATCCCTGCGACCACGAGTGGAAATTCGGTGGGCCGCTGGAAAAGGTCATGCACTCCATCTGCATGTTCGATCGTAAGGGCCCGCTGACCCTCGACGGTTTCGAGAACTCCGGTGCGGACTTCATGCCCGAGTTCAAACCGTACATTCTCGACGGCAAAACCATCATCGCTTCGCCACACAAGGTCTACGGCCCGGAAACCAATGACTTGGCGCTGCAACTGCGCAAGCACGGTGTATCGCAAATTATTCTGGCGGGTATGGCGGCCAACCTTTGCGTCGAGTCGCACCTGCGTGAATTGCTGGAGCAAGGTTTCGAGGTGGCCGTGGTGCGTGACGCTACCGCCGGCCCGACCACCCCGGAAGGGGACGGTTACCTGGCCGCGCTGATCAACTTCCGTTACATCGCCAACGCTCTGTTGACGACTGCGCAGACTGTTGAGTTGCTCCAAGCCAAGTAAGGTCCATGCAAGCCGGCTGCTCGCCACTTGCGACGCAGCCGTCTGGGAGTACCGGAAATGCCCAAGCTCCATCGGCGATTTCGCCAGCGAACTTCTGCGGTGATCCAGTCCGCAATCACCTGCGCTATTGCTACGGCCATAGCCAGTCCTTCAAGCCTTTCGGCCAGCCAGTTACTGTCGTATGGATTAAAAGCCTGGCTGGTTGCCTGGATGACCATTGTGCCATTCGTGTTACTTGCGACACCGCTGATAAGGCGGCTAACGTCCTTTGTGGTGCAAGAAGATCCTTAAGATGCCCGGCAGCATTGTTTGTCATTCCCGGGTGAAAATCTCCAGCAGATGCCCGTCCGGGTCATCGAAATACACGCGCCTGCCACCCCCATAATCGTTGATCTGTTGCGGCTGCTGTTTGCAGGGATCAGCCCACCACGCTTGCTGCCTGGCTTGCAGGCGAGCGAACGCCGCATCGAAATCGTCGTCGCTGACCAGAAACGCATAATGCTGAGAGGCAATCGGCGGGTCATTGTCGTAGTAGTCCAGCGACACGCCGTTTTCGAGTTTCACAATCAACATCGGCCCGAAGGGTTCGGGGGCGGGCAAGCCGAGAATCTCGACCAGAAACGACGCGGATATCTGTTTGTTTCGGCACCAGACAATGGTGTGATTCAGCTGAGCGCTCATGGCGGGATCCTCACGGCGGTTCAGGTGTATATCGAGTCTTGAGATTAGCTCAGCCTGTTGCGCAATGACCGCCCTGACCTAAGCTTGGGTCAAGGCGAAACACAATTGCGGTGCGACCCCCGGAACGAACGCCGCGATGCGCAATCATTAGAGCGTGGATATCAAAAGGAGATGCGCATGCTCATCAGGTCATTGACCCTGACAACCCTGCTGGCTTTCGCCGGCCCCTTGCTCGCCGCCGATGGCGACTCACCGCTGGACATGGACAAGGGCAGGTCCCGGCCGCTGATTGTCATTGCGCCGAGCACGGTCGACCCGGCGTGGGTCAGCCTGAAAAAGTCACTGGATGAGCCGGCCAATCGCAAGGAATTCACCGACCGGAACATGGTCCTGTACACCGTGCTCAACCTGATGGGCCAGCGCGAAGGCAAAGACCTCGGGCCGCAAGACACGGCAGCCTTGATCCGTTCGCTCAAGTTGGGGGCAGGGGCCAAGACCAAGGTGATTCTGGTCGGCAAGGACGGCGAAAAGAAACTCGAGCAATCGGACGCGGTTGATCTGAAGACGATTTTCAGTACGGTCGACCAGTTGCCGTCCACCGAGAAAGAAGCCACGGTGCCCACCCCGCCACCCGTCACAGAGGCCGCACCGCCTAACGGCACCAAGGGGGCAAAGCCGGGCAAACCGGCGAAGCCTGCCAAGCCACCGGAAATGCCTGACGATTGAAGGCGTAGATGACCACGCGCTAACAAAAATGGGCGACCTCAACAGGTCGCCCATTTTTTTGCCTGCGCCAATCCTTGTAGGAGCAAGCTTGCTCGCGATGAGGCCGTAACATTCGAAACCCCGTTCGCCTGACACACCGCAATCGCGAGCAGGCTCGCTCCTACAAGAGGTTGGTTCGTAGGTTATTGAGTCAATGTGCTCAACACCGCATGGGCGATTTTGACTCGCTCCGGGTTCGGGTAGTTTTTGTTGGCGAGGATCACGATGCCGATGTCTTTCGAGGGCACGTACGCCACATACGCACCGAAGCCACCGGTGGAGCCGGTCTTGTTGATCAGCACGTTGTCCGGTTGAGCTTGTGGCGGGTTCAGCCACTGGACTTTGTGCGCCTCCATCGCCATCGGCGACGAGTTGCCGGCGAGCAATTTATCGAGGGTGATCGGGTAGTGGTAAAACTCCCAACCCAGCCCTTGGGTCATGTCGCCGACCGTGTAGTAACCGGCATGCGTCGTGGCGATGGCTTGCTGCATCGGCGCTTCAAGGCTGGAGGGTTTGATGTTCGCCTCGACGTAGCGAAGCAGGTCCGAGGCGCTGGTTTTTACGCCATACGCTTCTGAGTCCAGCGCGCCCGGCTCGACCCGCACCGGTTTGTCTTCCTTGGTGTAACCCTGAGCGTAAAGCGCCATCTGATTCTGCGGCACCTTGAGATAGGTGTGCTGCAACCCGAGCTTGGGCAGCACGGTCTTTTCCATCAACTCATCAAACGGCTGGCCCATGCTGTTGGCCGCCAGATATCCAAACAACCCCAGGCTCGGGTTCGAATACAGCCGATGGCTGCCGGCGGTGTAGGCCGGTTTCCACTGTTTGAAATAGCCGAGCATCTTGTCGGCTGCATCGGCATTGTCGGGGAACTGCAGTGGCAGGCCACCGGCGGTGTAGGTGCCCAGTTGCAGCACGCTGACGTGATCGAACGCGCTGTCGCGCAATGCCGGCAGGACATGGCTGGCCTTGTCCGACAGGGACAGTTTGCCGCTGGCCTGGGCGTAGGCGGCGAGGGTGGCGGTGAAGGTTTTGCTCACCGAACCGATCTCGAACAGGGTGCTTTCGGTGACAGCCGTGCCGGTTTCCTTCGAGGCCACGCCGTAGTTAAAGTAATGCTGCTTGCCATTCACGGTGATCGCGACGGCCATGCCGGGAATGTTCTGTTGCTGCATGACCGGGGCAACCGCGGCATTCACCGCGGCTTCGATCTGCGCGTCAGTCTGATTCCCGGCAACGCAGTAACCTGCACTGAGGAGCAGTCCGAAAGCGCTGCAGGATAAGACCTTGCCGAATGTTGAGTTGTGCATGATTGAGCCACTGTCCATGAGATTTGATGATTAAACCCGCTACACTCCGAGCGGTTTATGAATCGGGCCGTCGCTGGGCGTGCCAAATCTATTCAGTATGCCGTGCTTCGACAAACGACAAT
Source organism: Pseudomonas sp. BF-B-15 (assembly GCF_019946675.1). Classification (NCBI taxonomy): domain Bacteria; kingdom Pseudomonadati; phylum Pseudomonadota; class Gammaproteobacteria; order Pseudomonadales; family Pseudomonadaceae; genus Pseudomonas; species Pseudomonas sp. BF-B-15. The sequence goes on along the minus strand of NZ_JAGYFZ010000123.1, from coordinate 6,805 downwards.
ATCTCGGCTTAGCCATTAGAAAAATTTGGGAGTTGGCATGATCCGCCCGCAATTACCGCTCAACGCACTGCGCGCCTTCGAGGCCTCTGCGCGTCATCTGAGTTTTACACGGGCGGCGGTGGAGTTGTGCGTCACGCAAGCCGCGGTGAGTCATCAGGTCAAAAGCCTGGAAGCCCAACTCAACGTCACCCTGTTCAAACGCCTGCCACGCGGGCTGATGCTGACCAGTGAAGGGGAGACCTTGTTGCCGGTGCTTCGTGAGTCCTTCGATCGAATCGCCGAAACCCTGGAGCGTTTCGAAGGCGGGCATTTTCGTGAGGTGTTGACGGTGGGCGCAGTGGGGACGTTTGCGGTCGGTTGGCTATTGCCGCGACTGGCGGACTTTCAGGCGAAACATCCGTTCATAGATTTGCGCCTGTCGACCCACAACAATCGAGTGGACGTGGCGGCTGAAGGGCTGGATTACGCGATTCGCTTTGGCGCGGGAGCGTGGCACGGGATTGAAGCGGTCAGGTTGATCGAAGCACCGTTGTCGGTGTTGTGCGTGCCCGAGATTGCCCGGCAACTGCACACGCCGGACGATCTGTTGCAGCAAACGCTGTTGCGTTCCTATCGCACGGATGAGTGGCCCGAATGGTTTCAGGCCACTGGCCTGCCAGCCCATGCCGCGCCGCCTCGCAGCATCGTCTTTGATTCCTCGCTGGCGATGATGGAGGCGGCGTTGCAAGGTGCGGGTGTGGCCTTGGCGCCGCCGTTGATGTTCGCCCGGCAACTGGCGGCGGGAGTCATCGAGCAACCGTTCGCCATCGGCATCACCACCGGCAGCTACTGGCTGACCCGCTTGCAGTCACGGCCCGAAACGTCGGCGATGGCGGCGTTCAAAGGGTGGCTTTTGCAGGCAGCACAGTTGAACGATTGAACACCGCATACCCCTGTAGGAGCAGAGCTTGCTCGCGAAGGCGGTCTCTCAGTCACGTCGATGCAAGATCTGCCGCCGCCTTCGCGAGCAAGCTCTGCTCCTACAGGGGTTGCGGTGTTCTCCAGGGTTTTAACGCACCAGGCTCGGCCGCTTGTTATCGAATTTCCATCCCGGAATCAGAAACTGCATCGCCACGCTGTCATCCCGCGCACCCAGCCCCATGCCTTTGTACAGCTCATGGGCCTTGGCCAGTTGATCCATGTCCAGTTCAACCCCGAGCCCCGGTTTCTTCGGCACTTGCACGCAACCGTCGACGATTTGCAGCGGCGCTTTGGTCAGGCGCTGGCCGTCCTGCCAGATCCAGTGGGTGTCGATGGCGGTGATTTCGCCCGGTGCAGCGGCTGCGACGTGGGTGAACATCGCCAGGGAAATGTCGAAGTGGTTGTTGGAGTGCGAGCCCCAGGTCAGGCCCCATTCGTGGCACATCTGCGCCACGCGAACCGACCCCTGCATCGTCCAGAAATGCGGGTCGGCCAGCGGGATGTCCACCGATTGCAACTGGATCGCGTGGCCCATTTCCCGCCAGTCGGTGGCGATCATGTTGGTCGCGGTTTTCAGGCCGGTGGCGCGACGGAATTCGGCCATGACTTCCCGGCCTGAATAACCGTTTTCCGCACCGCACGGGTCTTCGGCGTAAGCGAGGACGTGATGCTGATCGCGGCACAAACGGATCGCTTCTTTCAGCGACCAGGCGCCATTCGGATCAAGGGTGATGCGTGCGTCGGGAAAGCGTTCGGCCAGCGCGGTGACCGCTTCGATTTCTTCGTCGCCACTGAGCACGCCGCCCTTGAGCTTGAAGTCCTTGAACCCGTAGCGGGCGTGGGCGGCTTCTGCCAGGCGCACTACGGCGTCGGCGGTCATGGCTTTCTCGTGACGTACGCGGAACCAGTCGTTGTCGGCGTCCGGTTCGCTGCGGTAAGCCAGATCGGTGGCGTTGCGATCACCGACATAAAACAGATAACCGAGCATCTTCACTTCGTCGCGTTGCTGGCCTTCGCCGAGCAGCGCCGCGACGGGCACGTCCAGGTGCTGGCCGAGCAAATCGAGCAGCGCCGCTTCCAGGCCAGTTACCGCGTGAATGGTGATGCGCAGGTCGAACGTCTGCAAGCCGCGCCCACCGGCATCGCGGTCGGCGAAGGTCTGGCGCACCTGGTTGAGAATCCTCTGATAGGTGCCGATCGGGCTGCCGACCACCAGGCTGCGCGCATCTTCCAGGGTCTGGCGAATGCGCTCGCCGCCCGGCACTTCACCGACGCCGGTGTGCCCGGCGTTGTCCTTGAGGATCACGATGTTGCGGGTGAAAAACGGGCCATGGGCGCCGCTCAGGTTGAGCAGCATGCCATCGTGACCGGCCACCGGAACCACTTGCATGCTGGTGATGATCGGGGCTTTTGCGGTGTCTTGTTGGTTCATGTTCTTGTCCTTAAATAGCAGCGATCAGGCGTGGTTGGGCGTTGGTTTGCCCAGCGCAACGGCCGGTGCGGTTTTCGGTGTGTTGCGTGCAGCGAAGACGATGATCGCGGCGATGATCGAGGTCGCGGCGAGGCCGTACAGCCCGCCTTGAATCGAGCCGGTGTGTTGTTCCAGAAGGCCGAAGGTGGTCGGCGCGACGAAGCCGCCGAGGTTGCCCACCGAGTTGATCAGCGCGATCACGCCAGCGGCGATCCGTGCATCCAGGTACGCCTGAGGGATTGGCCAGAACAGCGAAGAGGCCGATTTGAAACCCAGCGCCGCGAAGCAGATCGCCACGAAAGCGAAGACCGGCCCGCCGGTGGTGGACATGAACATCCCCGCCGCAGCGATCAGCAGGGCAGCGGCGACCCAGGCTTGCTGGTGTTTCCATTTTGTCGAGAGCGACGCGAAGGCGTACATGCCGACAATCGACAGCAACCACGGGATCGAGTTGAACAGCCCAACCTGAACGTCGCTGAGGTCGCCCATCTTCTTGATGATGCTCGGCAGCCAGAAGGTCGCGGCGTAAATGGTCAGCTGGATGAAGAAGTAGATCAGGCAGAACAGGATGATCTGGCGATCCTTGAGCAGCGTGCCCAGCGACGGTTTGATCGGCGTCGCGGCTTCGCGGGCCAGTTGCTCGTCATCGATGGCTTTGACCAGCGCGTCTTGCTCATCGCGGCTCAGCCATTTGGCGTCGTGGGGTTTGGAGTCGAGCCAGAACCAGACGAATACGCACAGCCCGACCGAGAACATGCCTTCAATGAAATACATCCATTGCCAGCCGTGCATGCCGAACCCGCTGATTTGCAGGAGCAGGCCGGACAACGGGCCGGAGATCAGCGAGGCAATGGCCGAGCCGCTGAGGAAGATCGCGATGGCCTTGCCTCGTTCTACCCCGGGCAACCAGCGCGTGAAGTAATAAATCACCCCGGGGAAGAAGCCGGCCTCAGCCACGCCCAACAGGAATCGCAGGATGTAGAAGTGGGTTTCGTTCTGGATGAACGCCATGCAGGCGGCCACCAGACCCCAGGTCAGCATGATGCGGGTCAGCCAGATTCGTGCGCCAACTTTTTGCAGAAGGATGTTGGAGGGGACTTCGAACAGTGCGTAGCCGATGAAGAACAGGCCGGCACCGAGGCCGTAGGCGGCAGCACCAATGCCCAGGTCATGTTCCATGTGGGCGCGGACGAAGCCGATGTTCACGCGGTCGATGTAGTTGACGATGAACATGATGACGAACAGCGGCAGAACGTGGCGTTTCACTTTCGAGATGGCGGACTTCAGGACCGAATCGGCACCGTCGTGCATCCCGGATACGGATGTATTCACTTGGTTTTCTCCCACTGATTATTTTTATGCGGGGTGTTGCAGGTGTGACGTTGTTGCTAGACATCATACAACTACATTTTTTTATCCTGCAAGAGGTAATGCTCAACAAAATAGTATGGTTAAGGTCATTTTTTATTCAGTTTAGGGGCGTTTGTACGCTTTGTTTTTGTCTTGGATGTCTGTTTTGTTGAGTGTTGTCATACAAGTTGGAGGCGGTTTTCTTGAGAAACCGTTCGACCGCAGTGCTACGATCCGCTTAGCCCTGCTTTCGGATGATTGCCATGCAAGATGACCTCGACGCGCCTGCCCGCAAGCGCACTCACAACCTGGCCCATGACCTGGTCGCGAAACTGACCCAGAGCATCCTGCTCGGCCAGATGCTGCCGGGGGACAAGCTACCGTCGGAGAACAGCATCGTTCAGGAGCACGGGGTCAGTCGCACCGTGGTGCGCGAGGCGATCTCGAAGTTGCAGGCGTCGGGGCTGGTCGAAACCCGGCACGGCATCGGCACGTTTGTTATCGAGCGCGCGCCGGAGCAGGGGCTACGGCTGAATGTCGATACCGCGCTGGGCGTGCGCAGCATTCTGGAGTTGCGCCTGGGCCTCGAAACCCAGGCCGCCGCGCTGGCGGCGATTCGGCGCACGGACCCGCAATTGGCACAGATGCGCGAAGCGCTGGACGATTATCAAAGCCTGCTCGCCAACAACGACAGCTGCGTCGAAGCCGACAGGCGTTTCCATCTGCTGATCGCCGAGGCCACCGGCAATGTCTGCTTCACGGAAATCATGCAGCACCTGGGCAGCGCGATGATCCCCCGCACCCGGGTCAACGCGGCTGAACGTGGCGCGGCGGATTTGAGCAAGCTGGGGCAGTTGGCCAATCTGGAACACGAGGCGATTCTCAACGCGATCAAGCGTCAGGATGCGGACGCGGCGCGGGCGGCAATGTGGCTGCACCTGACCAACAGCCGGGACCGGTTTCTGGCGGATCGCGATTAACCGCCTTCGCGGGATCCAGCTGACGCAGAGCCGAACAGCGATCCCCTGTAGGAGCCGGCTTGCCGGCGAAGGCGCCAGCCCCATCACCACAAAACACCCATCAAACGCCCGCCACCCGAATCGCCACCAACCGCCGCTCCAGATTCAACGCCAACACACTGACCAACACCACCGTCCCCCCGACAACGATCATCACCGTCGGCCGTTCCCCCAAGCCAAACGAGGCAATCGCCATGGCCGTCGGCGGCACCAGATACAGCGTCATCGTCGCCCGGCTCAAATCAACGTGAGTCAACACAAATGCCCAGGCCAGGTAGGCGAGCGCGCTCGGAAAAATTCCCAGCGCCAGCACTGCCAGTTGCACCTGCATCGGCGCGTTGACCACTTGCGCCGCTAATCCCGGCAGATAAACCAGTAACAACGCGGTCCCCGACCACACCGTGTAGCAGACCAGTGTCAGCCCGTCGTAACGCCCGGAGTGATGTTTCTGCAACGCGAAGTAGAAACTCCAGGACACCGCCGCCAGCAGAATCAACAGGCCATGGGCGTCGATGCTGCCCAGTCCGCGATCGCCCGCCACCACAATCACCACGCCGATCAATCCCAGAAAAACACAGCCCCAACGCCACGCGCTCACCTGGTCTTTGAACACGAAGCGCGCCAGCAGCGTGCTGAACAAGGGCGTCGATTGCGCGAGCACGCTGGACGCACCGGCGCTGACCCCTTGCTGACCAAAATTGATCGCCACGTGGTGCAGGCTCACCGCAAAAAAGCCGAGGCCGAACAGCAGCGGCAAATCGCGAAGGGTCGGCAGGCTGATGCCTTTGAACACAGCGACCAGCGCCATGAACACCGACGCCAGCAGAAACCGCAGCAATGCCAGATGCCCGGGATCATAGGCTTGCAAGCCGATGTGAATTCCGGTCGGGGAATAGCCCCAGCACGCGACGACGAAGGCCATGGCCAGGATGATTTTGAGGGGAGGGGTGGCGGTTGAGAGCGCTTGCATGGTCGGGCACCTGTGGGCAGATGCTTCGAGTATCAGAACGCGGACCGTTCGCCACAACTGACTTATACTGCGCTGACCGTTCACTTTGGGTGATGTATGGAGCTGGCACAGATTCGCATGTTCAAAACCGTGGCCGACGTCGGCAGCATCGCCCGGGCGGCCGAGCTGTTGCATTGCGTGCCGTCGAACATCACGGCACGGATCAAGTCGCTGGAAGCGGAGCTGGGCGTCGCGTTGTTTATCCGCGAAGGCAGAGGGTTGCGCATCAGTCCGTCGGGGCAGACTTTTCTGGCCTACGCCTCGAAGATTCTTGCCATGACGGCTGAGGCCAAGCGGGCGGTCGACCCCGCCGCCGAACCGTCCGGCCCGTTGCGCATCGGCGCCATCGAATCGTCGGCCACCGGTCGCTTGCCGCGTTTGCTCGCCAAGTTCCACAAGCGCTATCCGGCGGTCGCGCTGGAGCTGACCACCGGCACCTGGGGCCAATTGCTCGATGACACCGCCAACCACCGGCTCGACGGCGCAATCGTCGCGGTGGATGTCGAGCGCTCACAACTCAAGCGCACGCCGATGTACCGCGAGGAGCTGCTGCTGATTGCCTCGACGTCGCTGGGACCGGTGCGCGAGATCGCCGATTTGCAGGACAAGACCGTGTTCATGTGGCCCCAGGGGTGTCCTTACCGTGCGGCGCTGGAACATTGGTTGTTGCGCCAGGGGCAGGCGCTGCCGATTGTCAGCCTGGCGAGTTACGGCGCGATTGTCGGGTGCGTCAGTGCGGGGGCGGGGGTCGCGCTGGTGCCCAAAGGGGTGTTCGATCAGTACGCCAAAGGCGCGGGGTGCGCGGGGTATGAGTTCCCTGAACTGACCGCCATCGACAACCTGTTTTACTGGCATGAAAACGCCGGGGTTCATCCAGCGCGAGAAGCGTTTGTGGCGATGTTGCGCGAGGAGTTCACGTAAGAACACCGCGCCCCCCTGTAGGAGCCGGCTTGCTGGCGATCCAGGCGACGCGGTTCATTTGACAGACCGCGTCGC
>NZ_JAGYFZ010000122.1:0-16651 GCF_019946675.1 Pseudomonas sp. BF-B-15 | reverse complement strand
ACCTGTAGGAGCGAGGCTTGCCCGCGAAGGCGCCCTCAAAGGTTCCGCAAAAAAACAGGCCATCACCGTTTCATTGAGCTGAGTCAAAAGACCGGACCAGACCGCTCCGTACCATTGGACATCGAACATTTTTAACGTCCTCTGGAGCCTCCATGCACAAGTCCTTGCTCAGCGCCTCGCTGTTTGCCCTCGCGCTCGCAGCCCCGCTCGCCCACGCCCACGAAGCCGGCGACATCCTCCTTCGTGCCGGTGCAATCACCGTCAACCCGAAAGCCGACAGCTCCGACGTCAAAGTCGATCAAGGCCCGCTGGCAGGCACCAATCTGGGTGGCAAGGCCACCATGAGCAGCGACACCCAACTGGGTCTGAACTTCGCTTACATGCTCAACAGCCACTGGGGCATCGAGCTGCTCGCGGCCACGCCATTCGAACATGACGTTAAGCTCAAAGGCACCGTCCTGGGCGCGGCCAACGGCAAACTCGGCAGCCTGAAACACCTGCCGCCGACCTTGAGCGTCGTCTACTACCCACTGGACGGCAAGTCTGCATTCCAACCGTACGTTGGCGCCGGTATCAACTACACCTGGATCTACGACGAGCACGTCGGCAGCGAGGCCAGCGCCAATGGCTTCAGCAACTTCAAGGCAGACAACTCCTGGGGCATGGCGTTTCAGGTCGGTGCCGACTACATGATCACCGACAACATCATGCTCAACGCCCAAGTGCGTTACATCGACATCGATACCACCGCCACCGTGGAAAACAACGCCGTGGCACAAGGCACCCGTGCCAAGGTCGATGTCGACGTGGACCCGTTCATCTACATGGTGGGCCTGGGTTACAAGTTCTAAAATCGTTCACGTGGTGGGAACGAGCTGCAAAAAAAGGCGCCTTCACAGGCGCCTTTTTCTTGCTGGCGAAAAACTCAGCGCCCCAACAACCGCGCCAGGCCGACACTCATCGGCGTCTGAGCCGGGCAGGAAAACCGCTCCAGCAGTCGCTGATTGTTCGCCCGCGAATGGCGGATATCACCCGAACGCGCCGGGCCGTAGCTCACTGGCGGCAGCTCACCGACCGCCACTTTCAACGCTTCCAGCATTTGCTTGAGCGTGGTCGCCTGGTTCCAGCCGACATTGACCGCACCGACTTCAACCTGCGGTTTTTCGATGGCTTGCACCAGCACATCGACCAGATCTTCGACGTAAACAAAATCCCGCGTCTGCTCGCCATCGCCAAACACGGTGATCGGCAGGCCGTTTTGCGCGCGTTCGCTGAAAATGCTGATCACCCCGGAGTACGGCGAGGACGGATCCTGGCGCGGGCCGAAGATGTTGAAGAAGCGGAAAATCACCGGTTCCAGCGCATGCTGGCGACGGTAGAAATCGAAGTAATGTTCACTGGCCAACTTGTCTGACGCATACGGCGTCAGCGGTTCCTTGGGCGTGTCTTCGTCGATCGACTGGCCTTCGCCATTGTTGCCGTAGACCGCTGCGCTGGAGGCAAACAGCACACGTTTGACGCCGCTCTGGCGCATGGCTTCGCAGACATTCAGCGAACCGATGAAATTGCTCTGGTGAGTCTTCACCGGATCATCCACCGAAGCCTGCACCGACGCCACGGCCGCCAGGTGCGCGACCGCACTGCAACCGGCCATTGCGCGAGCGACCAGGGCGGCATCGGCGACGTCGCCGACTATCAGCTCGACGCGAGGATTATCCAGCGCCAGGTTGCTGCGTTTGCCGGTGGACAGGTCGTCGAGAATCCGTACCGAATGGCCCTTGGCGAGCAAGGCGTCGGCCAGGTGCGAGCCGATGAAACCCGCACCGCCGGTGATTAAAACAGGGCCGTCAGCCATGGCGATAGAACCTGTCCAGTAAGCCAGGGAGTGCCGCACGCCAGGCGCGGGGCTTGATCCCGAAGGTATGAAGAATTTTCTTGCAGGCCAGCACCGCGTGTTGCGGCTCTTCGGCAGCGTCCGGGCGTGCGGCGTGAGCCTGGGCGGTCGGCGCTTCGATGGCCAGCGGATGCAGCGCGCGGGCTTCGGTGAGAATCGCCTGCCCCAGCGCCAGCGGCGTGGTCGCCTCGTGCCCGGCGTAGTGGTAGGTGCCCCACAGCGGCGCCGCGCAATCGAGTTGCTTGAGCACCGAAATGATCACCCGGGCCGCGTCGTCGACCGGCGTCGGGTTGCCGCGACGGTCATCGGCCATCAACAGTTCTTCCGGTTTTTCGGCCCGGGACAGGAAACGCCCGAGGGTGCCGTCGGGGCTGTCATCGAGCAGCCAGCCGAACCGCAGCAGCACATGCTGCGGGCAGGTCGCGCGCACGCTTTGCTCGATGCGCCACAAGGCCTGACCACGCAGGCCCAGCGGCACCGGCTCGTCTTTTTCGCTGTAGGCGGTCGCCCGCGAGCCGTCGAACACCCGATAGCTCGAGGGTTGCAACAGCACGATGTTGTGATGCTGGCACAGTTCGGCCAGACGCTCGATTGCACGCTCTTGCCCGGCCAGACGCGATTCGCTGACCGTCTCCGCCTGGAACCAGTCGAAGTAGTAGGCGAGGTTGATCAACGCGTCCGGGCGCGTGTCGTCGAGCAGTTGCGTCAGGCTCGCGGCATCCCAGCCGTCTTGCGGTGGGCGGGGGGCGAGGAAACCGATGTCTTCCTCCGCACCGAGGCGAATCAGCGCCTGCCCAAGGGCATTTCCGCCGCCCAGTAACATAAGGCGCATTCGCATAGAGTCAGCAGGCCCAGTCTGATTGGATCAATGGCTTTATCGGCACCGCTCGCGGGCGGTGCCGTCGATAGTTGCCGGAATCGTTGCATTTTGCGGGTTTAGTGCGCAACCGTCATCCGTAAAGTGTAGATCTCCGGGATTTGTGGTGTTGCTTCGGGCCTCTTCGCGGGCAAGCCTCGCTCCTACAGAACTCGCGCACGCTCTTGTAGGAGCGAGGCTTGCCCGCGAAGAGGCCCTGAAGGCCAGCAGAGATCCCGAGCGGTACTTGCAACTTCCTCACCCCACCCGCATAAATTACTCCATGAATCTGCCCATCCCCACGGACGCGGCCATGGCAGGCTTCCACCCCGCCGTCAGCGCCTGGTTCAGCAGTACCTTCCCGACGGTCACCGCCGCCCAGGCCCGGGCGTGGCCGCTGATCCGCCAACACCGTTCGACGTTGATCGCCGCGCCCACCGGCTCCGGCAAAACCCTCACCGCGTTTCTCGCCGTCATCGACGATCTGGTCCACCGTGGCCTGGAAACCGCAGACGGGCTGCCCAACGAAACACTGGTGGTCTACGTCTCGCCGCTCAAAGCCTTGTCCAACGACATCCAGATCAACCTGCAAAACCCGCTGGCCGGCATCACTGAACAGTTACGTGCAATGGGCCTGCCTGAGTTGCAGATCAACACCGCCGTGCGCACCGGAGACACGCCGCAAAAAGAACGCTCGGCGATGCGCAAGACCGCGCCGCACATTCTGGTGACCACCCCGGAATCCCTTTACGTGCTGCTCGGCTCCGACTCCGGCCGGCAAATGCTCGGCACCACGCGCACGGTGATCGTCGATGAGATCCATGCCATCGCCGCCAGCAAACGCGGCAGCCACCTGGCCCTGAGCCTGGAACGTTTGCAGGCGTTATGCGCAGCACCGTTGATGCGCATCGGCCTGTCCGCCACGCAAAAACCCATCGAAGCGGTCTCACGCTTTCTGGTGGGACGTGATCGCGCATGCGAAATCATCGACATCGGCCATGCCCGTCCACGGGATCTAGGCATCGAAGTACCGCCGGTGCCGCTGTCGGCGGTGATGGCCAACGATGTGTGGGAATTGGTCTACGACCGGCTCGCCGTCCTCGCCCGCGAACACCGCACCACGCTGATATTCGTCAACACCCGACGCTTGGCCGAACGCTTGAGCCGGCATTTGAGCGAACGTCTCGGCAAGGAAGCAGTCGCCGCCCACCACGGCAGCCTGGCCAAGGAGTTTCGCCTCGATGCCGAGCAGCGCCTCAAGTGCGGCGACCTGCAAGTACTGATCGCCACGGCGTCGCTGGAACTGGGGATCGATATCGGCGATGTCGACCTGGTCTGCCAGATTGCCTCGCCGCGCTCGATTGCCGGGTTTCTGCAACGGGTCGGCCGCTCTGGCCACCAGGTCGGCGGCACGCCCAAGGGCCGATTGTTCGCCACCACCCGCGACGATTTGATCGAATGCACCGCCCTGCTCGACTGCGTGCGCCGGGGTGAACTCGATACTTTGCAGATTCCTCAAGCGCCGCTGGACGTACTGGCCCAGCAGATCATCGCCGAGGTCAGTTGCCAGGAATGGCCGGAGCACGCGCTGCTGGAGATGTTCCGCAATGCTTCGCCCTACGCTGACCTCGACGAAACACATTATCAGGCGCTGCTGCAGATGCTCGCCGAGGGCTACAACGGTCGCCAGGGCATCCGCAGTGCGTACCTGCACCGCGACGCCGTGACGCGTACGTTGCGCGGTCGGCGCGGCAGCAAACTGACCGCCGTGACCAGCGGCGGCACCATCCCGGACAACGCCGACTACAGCGTGCTGCTGGAACCGCAAGGGCTGAACATCGGCAGCGTCAACGAAGACTTCGCCGTGGAAAGCATCGCCGGCGATGTCTTTCAGTTGGGCAACACCTCGTACCGAATCCTGCGGGTCGAGACCGGCAAGGTCCGGGTCGAAGATGCGCACGGCCAGCCGCCGACCATTCCGTTCTGGCTCGGCGAAGCGCCGGGGCGCAGCGCGGAGTTGTCCTTCGCCGTGGCGCGCCTGCAAGCGCAACTCGACGACCTGCTCGGCGCCACGCCCGGCAACTTGCAGCCGGCCCTCGACTGGCTGACCGAGACCCTCGGCCTGAACCTCGACAGCGCCGGACAACTGGTGGATTACCTCGCCCGCGCGCGCCTGACACTGGGCGCCCTGCCCTCGCAGGACACGCTGCTGATGGAGCGCTTTTTCGATGAGTCCGGCGGCACGCAACTGATCATCCACACGCCCTTCGGCAGCCGCATCAACCGCGCCTGGGGCCTGGCCCTGCGCAAGCGTTTCTGCCGTACCTTCAATTTCGAATTGCAGGCCGCTGCCAGCGAAGATGCGATTGTGCTGTCGCTGTCCACCAGCCACAGCTTTGAGCTCGATGAGGTCTGGCGCTACCTGCACAGCAACAGCGCCGAGCACCTGCTGATTCAAGCGGTGCTCGATGCGCCGCTGTTCGGCGTGCGCTGGCGCTGGAATGCCGGCGTCGCATTGGCGTTGCCGCGCTACAGCGGCGGGCGCAAGGTCCCCCCGCAGATTCAGCGGATGAAAAGCGAAGACCTGATCGCCAGCGTGTTTCCCGACCAGATCGCCTGCGTGGAAAACCTCGCCGGCGAACGGGAGATTCCCGATCATCCACTGGTGGAACAGACCCTCGACGATTGCCTCCACGAAGCGATGGACTGCGAAGGCTGGCTGACGTTGTTGCGGCGCATGGAACGCGGCGACGTTCGCCTGATCAGCCGCGACCTGCCGGCACCCTCGCCGCTGGCCGCCGAAATTCTCAGCGCCCGGCCTTACACCTTTCTCGACGACGCGCCGCTGGAAGAGCGCCGCACCCAAGCCGTGCTTAACCGACGCTGGACCGATCCGCAGTCCACCGACGACCTCGGCGCACTGGATGCCGAGGCGATTCAAGCGGTGCGCGATGAGGCCTGGCCGACGCCGACCAATGCCGATGAAATGCACGAGACGTTGATGAGCCTCGCGTGCATTGCCGAGGCCGAGGCGCAGGCGAATGCGCAGTGGATTGATTGGTTGAGTGCCCTTGCCGAGAGCGGTCGCGCCAGTCGTTTGCAGATCGATGCCGGGCAATTGCTGTGGCTGGCGGTGGAACGGCTGACGTGCCTGCGCGCCATTTATCCACAGGCAAATTTGTCGCCACCGCTGGAGGCGCTGCCGGGGTTCGATGACGCCTGGGAAGCAGACGAAGCGGTGCTGGAAGTCATCCGCGCACGGCTCAGCGCTTTTGGTCCGTTGCCGCTGAGCGCGATTGCCGAACCTCTGGAATTACCTGTAACTCACGTCAACCAGGCACTCGCGCAACTGGAACGCGAAGGGTATGTGTTGCGCGGCCACTTTACCCCCGGCGCCGATCAGGAAGAATGGTGCGAGCGGCATCTGCTGGCGCGAATTCATCGCTACACGGTCAAGCGTCTGCGGCGAGAAATCGAGCCGGTGGCGTTGCAGGATTTCATGCGATTCCTGTTCGACTGGCAGCATCTTTCTGCCTCGACTCAAGGCCAGGGCAATGCGGTGCTGCCCGCCATCGTCGCTCAGTTCGAAGGCTATCCCGCCGCCGCTTCAGCCTGGGACAGCGACATTCTTGCGGCACGGATCAAAGGCTATTCGGCGAGTTGGCTGGATGACCTGTGCCGTAGCGGCAAACTGGTCTGGACCCGCCTGACCGCACACAACAAAAGCGCCAGCACGGCGCTGCGCAGCACACCAATCGTATTGCTGCCGCGCAGCCAGGTCGGGTTGTGGAGCGGTCTGACCGAACAGACACCGGTCAGCGACCTGTCGCCCAAAACCCAAAAGGTTTACCAAGCCCTCAGCCAACACGGCGCGCTGTTTTTCGATGAGCTGATTCACGAGGCTCATCTGCTGCGCTCGGAGCTGGAAATCGCCTTGCAGGAACTGGTCGGCGCCGGGCTGGTGAACGCCGACAGTTTTGCCGGTTTGCGGGCGCTGATCACGCCGGCCAGTAAACGGCAGAATCGCAGCAGCCGACGCGGGCGCGGAGCGTTTATCGGAGGCATGGATGACGCCGGACGCTGGGCCTTGCTTCGACGCGGGGCGCCAGCGCCGGTGGTGGATAACAAACATTCAACGCCGAGCGACACCCTGGAACACATCGCCATGACCTTGCTGCGCCGCTACGGCGTGGTGTTCTGGCGCCTGCTGGAACGCGAAGCAGACTGGTTGCCGAACTGGCGCGAATTGCTGCGCACGTTCCATCGGCTGGAGGCTCGCGGCGAGATTCGCGGCGGGCGGTTTGTCAGTGGTTTGGCCGGTGAACAGTTCGCCTTGCCCGAGGCGATTCCGTTGCTGCGCGAAGTGCGACGGCGGGCGCATGACGGGAGTCTGATTGCCGTGTGCGGGGTTGATCCGCTGAACCTCGCCGGCACGCTGCTACCCGGTGCGAAAGTGCCGGCACTGACGAGTAATCGGTTGGTGTACCGCGATGGTTTGCCGGTGGCCGCCGAGATCGCTGGCCAGCAGGTTTTCTGGGTGGAATCGACGAGTGAAATACGCAACAAACTGATCCGGCATTGATGCTGTCCGGGCCGGCCTCTTCGCTGGCAAGCCAGCTCCTACAGGTCCGGTGCCACATAAAAAGCCTGGATTACACACAACCCTTGTAGGAGCCGGCTTGCCGGCGATGAGGCCCTCGAGAACGGCGGCGTATATGAGGCCGCCTTCGCCAGCAAGCCGGCTCCTACAAGGGACCGTGTATTTCTGCGGGAGTGATATTTGCGTTCAGGGCAAATATCAAATGCCAATACCTCTATTTTTCCGCACAACCCAATCCCCGACACTGCGCTCCATCAATCAACCCACCGGAGTTGCAGCCATGCCCATTGCCTTGCTCGCGCTGACCCTCAGCGCCTTCGCCATCGGGACGACCGAGTTCGTCATCGTTGGCCTGTTACCCACTATCGGCGCCGACCTCGGCGTCAGCCTGCCGTCCGCCGGCCTGCTGGTCAGTCTCTATGCCCTGGGCGTTGCCATCGGTGCCCCGGTGCTGACCGCCCTCACCGGCAAAGTCCCGCGCAAAATGCTGCTGTTGTCGCTGATGGTGCTGTTCACCCTTGGCAACCTGCTGGCGTGGAAAGCACCGAGCTACGAATCGCTGATCATTGCGCGAATCGTCACCGGCCTGGCCCACGGGGTGTTTTTCTCGATTGGCTCGACCATCGCCACCAGCCTCGTGCCGAAGGAAAAAGCCGCCAGCGCGATTGCGATCATGTTCACCGGCCTGACCGTGGCGCTGGTCACCGGCGTACCGTTGGGGACGTTCATCGGTCAGCATTTCGGCTGGCGTGAAACCTTCCTCGCTGTCTCTGCTTTGGGTGTGATTGCGTTCATCGGTAGCCTGCTCTACGTGCCGAAAAACATCACCCACAGCAAACCCGCTTCGCTGCTGGAACAGTTGCAGGTCCTCAAGCAACCACGCCTGCTGCTGGTGTATGCCATGACGGCGGTCGGCTACGGCGGTTCGTTCATCGCCTTCACGTTCCTTGCGCCGATTCTTCAAGACATCTCTGGTTTCAGCGCCGGCACCGTCAGCCTGGTGTTGCTGGTGTACGGCATCTCGGTGGCCGTCGGTAACATCTGGGGCGGCAAACTGGCCGACAAACGCGGCCCGATCAAAGCCCTGAAAATCATCTTCGCCCTGCTCGCCGCCGTGCTGTTCGTGCTGACCTTCACCGCCGGCAACCCGTGGCTGGCGCTGGCCACCGTGCTGGTCTGGGGCGCGGTCGCTTTCGGCAACGTGCCGGGCTTGCAGGTGTATGTGGTGCGTCAGGCCGAACATCACACGCCGAATGCGGTGGACGTGGCTTCCGGCCTGAACATCGCGGCGTTCAACCTCGGCATTGCCGGTGGCGCGTGGGGCGGTGGTTTGATCGTCGCCCACATGGGCCTGATCCATACCGCGTGGATCGGTGGTCTGGTGGTGTTGGTGGCGCTGGCGCTGACTGCATGGAGCGGTCGCCTTGATCGCCTCGGCCCGGTCTACGCTGAACCGGCTGAAGGCTCGACCCGCATCGTCGCCGGTCACTGATCCCCCTTGTAGGAGCCGGCTTGCTGGCGATGACGGCGGCACATCCAACAGGGATGTGACTGACACACCGCTATCGCCGGCAAGCCGGCTCCTACAGGTTTAGCCCTCCTACCGTCCGTAGTCCCGTCGAAACTTTCTCGCTTGCCCCGCAGTCATCAAAAGACAGGGGCAACCGGGGACCCTCAGACGGGAGGCGACATGGCGGCGAATCACAGCGGCATTTCAGCTTGGCGCTTCTTTGCCTCCGGTGAGCCTGCGGCACAAGGCGTGCTGCCATGAACCGCGCCGAGCAGTTCAACCCCGACGATGACTCGTCAGGAACCGTGAACGCCGTACGCCGCTTCACCGTGCTGACGGTCAACACGCACAAGGGTTTTACCGCGCTCAACCGGCGTTTCATCCTGCCGGAATTGCGCGAAGCCGTGCGCAGCGTGTCCGCCGACGTGGTGTTTTTGCAGGAAGTCCACGGCACCCACGAGCACCATCCCCAGCGTTACAGCAACTGGCCGACGATGCCGCAGTACGAATTCCTCGCCGACACGCTGTGGCCGCAGTTCGCCTACGGACGCAACGCGGTGTACCCGGCAGGCGACCACGGCAATGCGCTGTTGTCGAAATTCCAGATCATTCGCCACGACAACCTCGACGTGTCCATCAGCGGGCACGAAAACCGCGGCATCCTGCATTGCGTATTGCGCTTGCCCGTCGATGGCCCGGAGGTGCACGCGATTTGCATCCATCTGGGGCTGCGTGAAACCCATCGCAATGAACAGCTGAAGCTGCTGACCCAACGCCTCGCAGAATTGCCGAGCGACGCGCCGGTGATTGTCGCCGGTGACTTCAACGACTGGCGTCAGCGCGCCGACGCAATGCTCAAGCCCTGTGGTTTGCGCGAGGTGTTTGCCGAACTCCACGGCAAACCGGCGCGCAGTTTTCCGGCGCGCTTGCCGGCCTTGCGCCTGGACCGCATCTACGTGCGCAACCTCAAGGCCAGCCATCCGCAAGTCCTGGCGGCGCGGCCCTGGTCCCACCTTTCCGACCACGCACCACTATCGGTGGAGATCGAGTTATGAGCAGCGCACCGATGGAAAAAACCACCGTGGATCACGTGCCCACCAACCCGCCGGTGCGCGAACCCGGCGTGGTCGACGTTCAATATGGCTGGCAGGGCAACAACCGGGTGGAACTGCTGGAAAACGGCGAAGAATATTTCCCTCGGGTGTTCGAAGCCATGCGCCAGGCCAAGACTGAAATCCTCCTGGAAACCTTCATCGTTTTCGAGGACAAGGTCGGCGAAGAGCTGCAGCACGTGCTGATCGACGCGGCTCAACGCGGCGTGCGGGTGACCGCCAGTCTCGACGGGTTTGGTTGTGGCGAGTTGAGCACCGGTTACCTCACCGCGTTGAGCGAGGCCGGCGTGCACCTGCAAATATTTGACCCGGCACCGAAGCGGCTGGGCATCCGCACCAACTGGTTCCGGCGCCTGCACCGCAAGATCGTGGTGGTCGACGGCACGATTGCGTTCATCGGCGGGATCAACTTTTCCGCCGACCATCTGGCCGACTTCGGCCCCGAGGCCAAACAGGATTACTCGGTTGAAGTGCAAGGCCCGGCGGTGACCGACATTCATCATTTCGCCCTGCTGCAAAGCGGTCGCCCGGCCCGCGCCAAATACTGGTGGCAACGCCGGCGGCAGCGGCGCTCGGAACTGGCGCTCAACGATCACGATGGCCAGGTCCGTTTGGTGTACCGCGACAACGGTGATCATCAAACCGATATTGAGGAGGTTTATCGACATGCCCTGCGCAGCGCCCAGCGTCGAGTGGTGATTGCCAACGCCTATTTCTTTCCCGGTTATCGCTTGCTGCGCGAGATACGCAACGCCGCGCGGCGAGGTGTCGACGTGCGACTGATCCTGCAAGGCCAGCCAGACATGAGGGTGGCCAAACTGGCAGCGCGCATGACCTATGACTACCTGCTCAAATCCGGGGTGCAGATTCACGAATATTGCGAACGTCCGCTGCACGGCAAAGTCGCGCTGGTGGACGAAGACTGGAGCACCGTCGGCTCGAGCAACCTCGACCCGCTGAGCCTGGCGATGAACCTGGAGGCCAATGTGCTGATCCGCGATCGCGCCTTCAACCGCGATTTGTTCGAACGCCTCGAGAGGCTGAGCGACAACCACTGCAAAGCCATGTGTGCGGACAAATCCCCACGCGGACGGGTCTGGCACATGACCGTCGGTTTTCTGGTGTTCCACTTCCTGCGGCACTTCCCGGCATGGGCCGGCTGGCTGCCGGCACACAAGCCACACCTGAAGCCCTTCACCCACCTCGCCGGGGGCGATCACCATGAACCGCGCTGAAACCCATTCGACGCCTCATGCCGAGAGCCCGCACAAGTCGCATTGGAGTCGCTGGAAAAAACCGCTGACGATGCTGTTTTTCCTGGCGCTGATCGTCCTGTTCACGATGCTGGCCCAACGCATCGAATGGAACGAGGTGTTCGACACCCTCGCCGATTTCAAGGTGCGCACGCTGGTCATCGCCTCCGGGCTGACGCTGGTGAGTTTTCTGGTATACGCCTGTTTCGACCTGATTGGCCGCACCTATATTCGTCAGGACCTGACCTGGAAACAGATCCTGCCAGTGGGCATCATCAGCTACGCCTTCAACCTCAACCTGAGTGCCTGGGTCGGCGGCATTGCCATGCGCTATCGGCTTTACTCGCGGCTCGGCGTGAGCAAAAGCAACATCGCAAAAATCCTCGGCCTGAGCCTGGCGACCAACTGGTTCGGCTACATGGTGATTGCCGGCGCGATGTTCAGCAGCGGGCTAGTGCGCATGCCACCGGGCTGGAAACTCAGCAGTGGTGCGTTGCAGGGCGTGGGGGTTTTGTTGCTGTTGGTGAGCGCGGGATACCTGGCGGCCTGTCAGTATTCCAAGCGGCGAGAGTGGGCGATTCGCGGCGTCGAAATCAACCTGCCGTCCCTGCGCATGGCGGTGCTGCAACTGGCGCTCGGGGCGCTGAACTGGTCGCTGATGGCGGCGGTGATCTTCACCCTTCTGCCGAGCAAGCTGGATTATCCGCTGGTGCTTGGCGTGTTGTTGATCAGCGCGATTGCCGGGGTGATCACGCACATTCCGGCGGGGCTCGGGGTGTTGGAGGCGGTGTTTGTGGCGTTGCTGCAGCATGAGGCTTCGCGGGGGAGCCTGGTGGCGGGGTTGCTGGCGTATCGGGCGATTTACTTTATCTTGCCGTTGTTGATTACGTTGGTGATGTATTTGATTGTGGAGGCCAAGGCCAAGTCGCTGCGGATTGCGAAGAAACCCAAGTGATTGGGTGGTTGTAAGGACGCCTTCGCGGGCAAGCCTCGCTCCTACGGGATTTGCGCGCTTCCTGTAGGAGCGAGGCTTGCCCGCGAAGAATCCACCGCCGCACTTACGTCGACTGGATAATGCTCAACCGCTCACCCACCACCATCTCGGTAATCCAGTCCACCAGGATCGACGTATACGCCTGCTGCGAAACCGGCTCGCTCAACGCGTGATCGGCACCGTCGATGATGCGGTGGGTCAGCGAGTGCGTCTGCTGACACGCCGCCCGGTAACTCATGATGGTCGCGTGGGGCACATAGTCGTCCGTCTCGGACTCCACCAGCAGCACATCCCCGGTAAATTGCGAACAGGCATGCAACGCGCGATTGCTGTCGGCGCGCACCAGCGTGCTGCGGTAATCGCGCAAATCGAGCTTGTCCAGTTCACGCTTGGGCGCGTGCCATTGCTCATCGCGATACAACGCCGGCACCCGCAGCGCCAGCCAGCGCACGGGGCGCAATGAGGTCAAAATCGCAGCCAGATAACCGCCATAACTGGTGCCGACCACAGCAATCGCCGAGGTGTCGAGCGCAGGGTGCGCGAGCAATCGATCGTACGCCGCCAGCAGGTCACGCAGGTTGTCTTCGCGGGAAACCCGCGTCAGTGGAATGCCGGTGCCGCCGGTGTGCCCGCGCAAGTCGAACGTCAGGCACACGCAGCCCAGACCTGCGATGCCTTTGGCCCGTTCAAGATCACGCTCCTGACTGCCGCCCCAACCGTGCACGAAGAGCACGCCGGGGACCTTCGATTTGGGGCTGAGAAAAGTCCCGCTCATCTGTTCATCGTCGATGTCGATCTGAATGGTTTCGCTTCTAGCCGTCATAGGATTTGACCGTTACGTACTTGAGGAGAAATTCACTGTTGTGCGCCGGCCCGCGGTACACCTCGATGGCGTCCGCCGGCAGCGCTTGATCGATGTAGGTTTCCACCGAAGACACACGGATCGCGCTCATCTGCGGGTCGTTGACGAAGCTCTGCAACGCCGCCACTTCGGCGCTGCTGGCACCGCCCATGCGCCAGGACTGCTCAAGCACGCCGCTGCGCTGTGTGCCGTTACTGTCCAGGCCTTGCGCGATGTCGTAGTTGCGCCGCGAGGCATAGAAACCGGGATAGGCCTCGTCCGCCGCACGGTCGAACACCTGCGCTTGGCGGATGGCCAGCCGCACGTCGTCGGACAGTTGCAGTTCGAGCAGCTCGTCGTAGCCGCCCTGCACCACGAGCAGATTGGAACCGCCATAAACCTGCTCGCCATGACCGTCTGCGGTCAGGTACTGATCGCCGCAGTAACTCAACACTGTGCCGCCGATGAAGCTTTGGCCGACGCTGTGGGTCACCACCTCGGTCAGGTCTTGCTCCAACACCACACCTTCGGTGAATAGCGCCTTGGCATCGGGTCTGTCGAGGACCGCATCGAATTGGTCGAGGCTCTGGATCACCTCCTGACCGCGTCCGGCGCAGGCATGGATCGGTTTCAGGCGAATTGGTCCGCTATCGAGCAAATGCTCCGCCGCAGGGCGCGCATCGTCGAGGGAGAACACGCTGAGACCCTCGAGCACCACGTTGCGCACCCGTTCGCAAAACAACGGCGACCAGCCGTGCGGGGCAAAAGCGTTTTTGTTGCGCAAGCCGTGGCTGATGGCTTTGGTGCAGATGAAATCATGCTCGACATAGCCGCCCCACAAATCCTCCGGGCCTTTGACGCCCAATTGCCGCGCGGCCGCAGCGCCGACAATGGTTTGTGTCGGCAGCAGATAAAGATCGCGACCGCTGTGGTGTTCGGGGTCGTAGCTGCCGCCGAATTTGAACCCGAGAACCTGCGCCAGCCAACGGGCCAATGCGTGATTGGTTTCGACTTCGTGCTGTGGTGCGTCGGGCCGCACCGAATGGGCGACCACCAGTTTCTTGCGGTTTGTTGGGGTCATGCGTCCCCCTTCAATCGGCGCTTGATGAATGTAGTTGTAGGGGTGCAGGGATCAGGCCAACGGCAGCTGATTTGAAATAATCGGCAATTCAATCAGTTGCCGATTCGGTGATAGCAATGAGCCTGTCTCATTCTGCACGACGGCCATTTCGCTCCCGGCATTTTGCACGACCCAAGCCTTGCAAAGATCAAACTGTGGGAGCGAGCCTGCTCGCGAAAGCGACCTTTCAGGCGACATAGATGCTGACCGTCACGGCCTCTTCGCGAGCAGGCTCGCTCCCACAGGGGATTTCTGGCGTTGCGACTATCGGGCTGCGGCGGTCGGCGAAACCCCAAACCGCGTCCGATAATCACTCGGCGCCAGCCCGGTGATTTTCTTGAACGTCGCACGAAAGGCGCTCGGGTCCTGATAACCGACGGTCCAGGCAATGTGGTCGATGGTGCCGTTGGTGAACTCCAACATTTCCCGGGCCTTGCCGACTCGCAGATGCTGGCAGTATTCGGTGGGTTTCAGCCCGGTTGCAGCACGAAATCTGCGCAGGAAGGTGCGTTCTTCCAGCCCTGCCCGTTCAGCCATGGTCGCCAGCGACACATCGGTCGCGCCGGTGCTTTGCAGCCAATGCTGCACCTTGAGAATCGAGGCGTCGCCGTGGCTGAGAATCGGTGAAAAGTTGCTGCCACATTCACTCGCACTGTCGCTGTGTTCCACCACCAGAAACCGTGCAGTGCCGGTGGCGATGCTCGGCCCCAGCAATCGGTCGACCAGACGCAAACCCAGCTCGGACCAGGCCATCAACCCGGCGGTGGTGATCAAGTCGCCGTCATCGACGATCGGCGTATCGGCCTTGAGCTTGATCGCCGGATAACGCTCGGCGAACGCCTTGGCCGACGTCCAGTGGGTGGTGGCGCTGCGACCGTCGAGCAGGCCGCTTTCAGCCAATAAAATCGAGCCCACGCAAACGCCGCCAAGGGTTGCACCTTGTGCGTGCTGCTGACGAATCCAGCGCAGCAAGCCTTGCGGTGCCTGGCCTTCGGAAAAACCGCCAATCGACGGCGGGATCAACACCGCCACCAATGCACCGTCCGGCGCGGGATGGCTGTCGTAGATGCGCTGGGGTGGTTGATCGCCATCGACCTGCCAGTGGCTGACCCGCAACAGCGGCAACTGCGCCGCTTGATAGTCCGCGGCAATCCGGTTCGCCACCCCGAACAAGTCTGTCAGCCCGTGCACCGCCGCCATCTGCGCGCCGGGATAAATCAGCACGCCCAGCTCGGCGATTGGCCTTTGTGCGTCCATTGTCAGTTTTCCCCCTTCTATTGTCGGTGCGGCCAATCCTCGGACGGTCCGCCAGAGCCAATACTTCATTCCACACCCACACACACTTCGAGGAAACAGTCATGGCCAAGCAAGCACTCATCGTAGTTGATATCCAAAACGACTACTTCCCCCAGGGCAAGTGGCCGCTGGTTGGCGCGGACGCGGCTGCGGATAACGCCGTACGTGTGCTCAAAGCTTTTCGTGATGCCGGTGATTCGGTGGTGCACATTCGCCACGAGTTCACTTCCGACGAAGCGCCCTTCTTCACCCCGGGTTCCGAAGGCGCGAAGCTGCATCCCAAAGTCCTGAACCGCGCCGACGAGCCGGTGGTGCTCAAGCACTTCGTCAACTCGTTCCGCGAAACTGAATTGCAGTCAATTCTCGATGAGCAGGGTATCAAGGAGTTGGTGGTGGTTGGCAGCATGAGTCACATGTGCGTTGATGGCATTACTCGTGCGGCCGCCGACATGGGTTACGCCGTCACTGTCATTCATGATGCCTGTGCCTCGCGGGATCTGGAGTTCAACGGACTTACGGTTCCGGCTGCCCATGTTCATGCCGCGTTCATGTCGGCGTTGGGTTTTGCCTATGCTCGTGTGGTGTCTACTGGCGAGTTTCTGGCTGGGTGAGGTGAGGTGAATACATATCCGTTGCTGCGGTAACGGCTGCTATTGGTTTCGCTCTTACAGCGAGTCACTTTCGAAAAGCGCGAAAGTAACCAAAGCGCTCTTGCCCCTTTCGTTCGGTGCCTCGCTAAGGCTCGGCATACCCTCGCTCCGGTCCTGCTCCGTGGGCCCGCCGCCATCGGCCATCCATGGCCGGGGGCGGCTAACCCGGCATCCATGCCGGGTTGCCCACTGCGCAGAACCTCCACTCGGCCTCTCGAGGGGGCGACCACCGCCACAGCCGCCGAGGCGGCCTGAAAGCCGACCTGGCTCTTCAGTCGTGTGCACACTCCCGCATTGTGATGGCCGCACCAGTGTTGGATGTTTGCACATTCCCATGTAGGAGCCGGCTTGCTGGCGATGGCGTCCGTCCAGTCAATAAATGTGCCGGCTGCCCCACTGCTATCGCCAGCAAGCCGGCTCCTACACGGGGATTGGGTTCACACGATTCAAAATTGTAGGAGCTGGCTTGCCGGCGATGGACGTCAACGATAACGCGGGCTGCCTGAATGAACGCGGTGTCCGGGC
>NZ_JAGYFZ010000121.1:0-16739 GCF_019946675.1 Pseudomonas sp. BF-B-15 | reverse complement strand
GCTTTTGCCCCTTTCGTTCGGTGCCTCGCTGTGGCTCGGCATGCCCTCGCTCCGGTCCTGCTCCGTGGGCCCGCCGCCATCGGCCATCCCTGGCCGGGGGCGGCTAACCCGGCATCCATGCCGGGTTGCCCACTGCGCAGAACCTCCACTCGGCCTCTCGAGGGGGCGTGTACCTCAAGATCAAAAGCTGAAGGCGAGCTAACGCTCGGCCTGATGAGTGGTGAAAATCAAAAGCGCACGCAGATCTCCTGTAGGAGCCGGCTTGCCGGCGAAAAACGTCTGGACAACGCGTTCATTCAGACAGCCCGCGTTATCGTTGACGTCCATCGCCAGCAGGCTGGCTCCTACAAGGGAAATGCGTATGTGTTTGGAGAAATACGATCAACTGTAGGAGCCGGCTTGCCGGCGAAAAGCGTCTAGGCGACGCGTTCATTCAGACACCCCGCGTTATCGTTGACGTCTATCGCCAGCAAGCTGGCTCCTACAAGGGAAATGCGTAGGTGTTTGGATAAATACGATCCCCTGTAGGAGCCGGCTTGCTGGCGATGGCGGTGGATCAGTCAACGTATGTATTGGCTGGACGGACGCAATCGCCAGCAAGCCGGCTCCTACAGGGGGATGTGCAAACATCCAAAATTAGTGCAGCCACCACAGTGCGGAAGTGTGCGCACGACCGTAGAGCCAGGTCGGCTTTCAGGCCGCCTCGGCGGCTGTGGCGGTGGTCGCCCCCTCGAGAGGCCGAGTGGAGGTTCTGCGTAGTGGGCAACCCGGCATGGATGCCGGGTTAGCCGCCCCCGGCCATGGATGGCCGATGGCGGCGGGCCCACGGAGCAGGACCGGAGCGAGGGCATGCCGAGCATTAGCGAGGCACCGAACGAAAGGGGCAAGAGCCCTTTGGTTACTTTGGGGCTTTTCCAAAGTGACTCGCCGTAAGGGCGAAACCAATAGCCGCCGCATCCGAAAAAACGGATATGTACTCAGACAACAATCTCCCACAAGCTTTGACACGGCATGGATCAACGTCGGCAAAGACACCGACGGAGGTCAACGATGACGTGGGAAGCTTGGCCTCTGACCCTTCCCTGGCAAGCTCACACCGGGCAAAAAAAAACGGCGACTGCTGGCACAGTCGCCGAAAAAAACCGGTGTTGTCGACACCGGTCGAGGACACCACCACAGTGAGGAGTCAACCGCGGTGCAGCCCTCTGTCAAAAAGCGTTATGCGTCGGGTGTCAAAGCCCCCAGTGCAGCAACAACAGCACCAGCACGACGAGGAACACCGTCTCCCCCACCATCAACAGGATCGGCTTGATACCCACCGCCGCCAGTTCCTTAAGCTGGGTCTTCATGCCCAGGGCACTGATGGACACCACCAGGCACCAGCGCGACAGCTCATTGATCGAGCCCTGCACCACCGGGGCCACCCAGCCGGTGCTGTTGATGCACGCCAGCAACAGGAAACCGACGGCGAACCACGGCAGCAACGGCGGTCGCTTGCCGGTCGGATCGGCGCCCTGCATGCGGGTGATCATCGCGGCGGTGACGATCACCGGCAGCAGCATCGCGACCCGCATAAGCTTGACCACCGTGGCCGTATCGCCGGTCTCGGTCGACATGCTGTAACCGGCGCCGACCACCTGGGCCACGTCATGGATGGTCGCCCCGAGAAACACCCCGGCCACTTGCGGCGACAGTTGCAGCCAGTTGGCAATCATCGGGTACACGATCATCGCCAGAGTCGACAGCGCCGACACCCCAATCACCGTGAACAAGGTCGCGCGTTCTTTCTGCGGATGATTGGGCAGCGCTGCCGCCAGCGCCAACGCGGCCGATGCACCACAAATTGCCGTGGCCCCTCCGGTGAGCATGCCGAACAAACGCTGAAAGCCCAGCGCCTTGGCAGCGATCACTGAAACGCCGATGGTCACCACCACCAGAATCACCACCAGCGCCACTGGCTTCCAGCCCAGCGCAGCCATCTGTTCAAGGGTGATGCGCATGCCCAGCAGCGCCACGCCGATGCGCAACACAGTGCGCGCCGTGAACTCGATGCCGGCCTTGCAGGCACCGTCGCCGGCCAGAAAATTCAGGGCCATGCCCAATAGCAAGGCAAACAGCATCACCGGCGCACCGTAGTGCTCGGACAAAAAGGACGCGGCCGCCGCCACGATCAGACTGACGACAAAACCCGGCGCCAGTTCGCGCGTTCGGCTGTGGATACGGGTGAGAGCGATGGCGCTCATGGCGCGGCCTCCTCGGGAACAATGACGATGAATGCCTGACCGTCGATGATCTCGACCGGGTAGTTGGCGACTTTGACTGCGGTGGAATTGAGCAGGTAACCGCTGCGCAGATCGAAGCGCAGACCATGGGCGCAACACTGAATCACTCGCCCCTCAAGACGCCCGCCACACAGCGAGGCGCCCTGGTGCGGGCAACTGTCGTCGATGGCGAACAAGTCACCTTCGACGTTGAACAGCGCCAGGCTTTTGTCATCGAATTCGAACAGTGCACGACCGCCGACCTGCGGGTGTTTGCCGGCAGGCACGGGGATACGCCGGGTCATGCAGATTCCCGCTCGTAATCACTTTCTTTCAGTGCCTGGCTCATGGCCCCGAGCAACACCGCTGCAGGTTGCGCGCCCACCACGGTCATGCGGCGATCGAACTGAAAGCCCGGTACGCCACTGCTCGCCTCGGGTGATCCGGCAAATGGCGTGGCGTCGCCCGTCAGGCAGTCAGCCAAGACCTGCGCATCAATGCCGCAGGAGCGGGCAATGGCGAGCAAGGTCTCGCGGCAACCAAGGTTTTCGCGTTTGCGGAAATAAGCGGCGAACAGCCGCTCAAGCAACATTTCACTCTGGGCAGCGTTGCCCAGCGCGCTGACCCGCTCGAACAGGCGATGGGCGTCTGCGGTATTGGGCATCGTCTCGATCTGGCCGAGGTCGATGCTCAGTCCAACCGCCGCGGCAGCCTTTTGTACCTGGGCCTGGCGCATGGTCATGGCATCGGCATTGCCCAGGCGCTTGCGGTAGAAATCGACGAAGGGCTCACCTTCCAACGGCAACTGCGGCAGCAACTGCACGCCATGCCACTGCGTGCTGATCTGCACATCCGGATGGCGACTGCGAAACTGTACCTGCGCATGCTCCAGTTGGCGTTTGCCGATCAGGCACCAGGGGCAGATAAAATCGAAAAACACATCAATCTGTAGACGACGACTCACAACTTCACCTCTAACCCGGCCTGGCTGACGGGGTCAGGCACGCGCTGACCCTGAAGGCGGGCAATATCTTTGTGGTAATGACACTTGGCATAAAAGAACACGGCCGCTGCCGCGAGGCTGACCAATGGCACCAACTGGAAAGCGGCATGCAGGCCGATGAGGTCCGACACCCTTCCGGTGATGAACGGCCCCGGCGCCAGTCCCAGCATGTTGTTGGCCAATGTCAGCGTGGCGAAGGCCGTGCCATGGACCGAGTAATGGGTCAGGTTGGCGACCATCGCGCCAGCCGGGCCGGTGGTGCCGGTGGCAATCAGCATGCCCAGGCAAATCAGTGCCAGTTGCATAGGCCCTGCCGTCATTGCGAACGCCGCCGACAGCAACAGGCAACTGCCCAG
The DNA here is from genome assembly GCF_019946675.1 of Pseudomonas sp. BF-B-15. Taxonomy (NCBI): domain Bacteria; kingdom Pseudomonadati; phylum Pseudomonadota; class Gammaproteobacteria; order Pseudomonadales; family Pseudomonadaceae; genus Pseudomonas; species Pseudomonas sp. BF-B-15. The sequence goes on along the minus strand of NZ_JAGYFZ010000121.1, from coordinate 13,119 downwards.
GCAAAAGGCGATGGCCAGGCTGACCTTGCGTTCCGGCGAGTTGCGACACAGCCGATCGCTGAGCATGCCGCACACAATCATCCCCGCACCGCTGCACAGCACGATGATCGCCGCCATGGCGCCGGCTTTGTCCGTCGGCATGTCGTAGTAGCGATTGAGGTAGCTGGGAATCCACACCATCACCGTGCCGCCGACGAACAACTGCAAGCCGCTGGCGACGTAGGTCGCTACCACCGAACGACTGGACCACAGCGTACGCAGCGGACGCTTGGCCCCCGCGACAGCCTTGGCGACCCGTTGCGGAGCGATGCGCGCTTCCTTGACGATGATCGGATAAAGCATCGCCAGCACCAGGCCAAACAACGCCATGCCGGCGAACGACCAGCGCCAGCCCAGCTTGGCCGCGATGGCACCGCCCAACGCCATGCCCAACACCGAGCCGAACATGCCGCCCGCCATGAAGGCACTGGCCAGGGTGGCGCGCATGTGTTTCGGAAACACCGAAATCACCACGGCGATACCGACGCTGCCATAAGCCGCTTCACCGACGCCGACCATGAACCGGGCAATGAACATTTGCTGGTAATCCTGCGCCAATGCGCAGCCCAGCGTGGCCAGGCTCCACAGCAACGCCATCAGCGCCAGGCTCTTGACTCGTCCAAAGCGGTCAGCCATCAACGACAGCGGGAATGTCAGCAGGCCGACCATCAAGGCAACGATGCCGCTGAGCAACCCGAGCTGGCCGTCACTCAGGGCCCACTCGCTCTTGAGCAGCGGGAACACCGCGTTCAGCACCTGACGCGACATGTAATCGGAAATCAACAGGCCGAACGTCAATGCAAAAACGATCCAGGCATATTGGCGCGAAACGCCGACGCAACCTGCGTCGTCATCGTCAGCGGCGATTGGGTGAAAGGCCATGCAGCCTCCTCAATGCTTTTATTTATTGTTGTTATCAAGCGTGTTGCAGTGCGGTGGACGAGAGGCTGCGGCCCCTCGTCCGGACCGCCGGTCAGCCGCGTTGCGGCACACCCTTTTGCCCAGCCTTGCGGTTGGGGGCCATACCGTTGGCCAGCAGGGTCTGCTCGATGCTGTCGTACTTCACACCGATGCGATAAATCTCGCGGGCTTCTTTGCCCGTGGCGATTTCGCGACCCAGTTCATGGGCAATGCGCACGGTTTGCTGGATCTGCGCCACCGAGCCGAAGCGATCACCCTTGTGATCAATGATAGTGTCTTCATTGCCCACGCGCGGGTGCATGCCCATGGCCATCGACATGGTGTTGAACGGCATGACGTTCTTGAGCAACGACTCGGAGGTCAGGGTGCAGCCGTTCGGCGCGCGGTGGATGAAATTGAAGAAGTTGAACGGGTTCGGGCCGTCGAAACCGCCACCGATGCCGATCCAGGTCAGGTTCAGCGGGCCCTTGTAGATGCCCTTGCGCACCAGGCGCTCGAGGGTTTCCAGGGCATGCATGCCGGTCAGCTGGAAGTGCGGCTGGATGTCGTTGTCCATCAGGCGCTTGAGGTGCTCGGCAACCCAGGCCGGGCCGGCCGGTACGGTCATTTCGCTGTAGGCAGCCTGGATCAACGGGTTAGCCAGCGAGGTACCTTCCAGGTATTGCGGATACAGCAGCTCCATGATGTTCATCTGGGTGGTGTTGATCGCCACCGTGACCTGATCCGGTTTTGGCGTCAGCTCGGCCAGCATGTGGCGGGTGTCGTCGGACAGCCACTTGGCGGCTTCGCCATCACTTTCCGGGGCGAAGGAAATCGAACCGCCGACCTGGATGATCATGTCCGGCACCGCTTCGCGCACGCCGGCGATCAGTTCGTTGAACTTCGACAGGCGCTTGGAGCCCTTGCCGTCCAGTTCACGCACATGCAGGTGCAGCACGGTGGCGCCGGCTTCATAGCAATCGACCGCTTTCTGGACTTGCTCGTCCATGGTCAGCGGGATGTCTTCCGGGAAATCTTCAGGCATCCATTCCGGGCCGTACGGGGCCACGGTGATGACCACTTTTTCCATGTTTTCCGGGTGCAGGGAATCGTCGAAGAATTGCATGATTTACTCCACTTTTTATGATTGTCCCGCCCACCCGGGATCGTGCCGGGCAGACGTGTTTACGAGTGCGTATGCAGAAAGGGTCGATCAGTAGGTCTTGTCGCCGATGATCCCGGCGCGCTCCATCTTGCGATGGCACGGCGGGTAATCCATGACGGCGTAGTGCTGGGTACTGCGGTTGTCCCAGATGGCGATGCTGTTGGGCTTCCAGCGCCAGCGCACCTGATACTCGGGGATGTACGCCTGGCTGATCAGGTAGCGCAGCAATTCGCTGGCGCCGGGGTTGGCGTCCTGGCCGAAGCGCACCCGCTCAGAGGTGTGGTAGTTGCTGATGTGGGTGGTGAAGGCGTTGACGAACAGCACCTTCTCGCCGGTTTCCGGGTGGGTGCGCACCACCGGGTGTTCGGCGTCCGGGTACATCGCCTTGAGCGCCAGGCGTTTTTCGATCGGCATCGCCGCACCGAAACTCGCTTCGATGCTGTGACGGGCACGCAGGTCGGCGATTTTCACCTTCACGTCTTCCGGCAAACGCGCATAGGCCTCGACCATGTTGGCCCACATGGTGTCGCCGCCGACCGGCGGGCATTCCACGCAGCGCAACACGCACCCCATTGGCGGCGCCTCGCGCCAGGTGGCGTCGGCGTGCCAGGCGTTTTCATAGCGGTCCATCGGCTGGTCCGGACTCTTGTAGATCCGCACCAGCCCCGGATGATCCGGATCGCTGCCGGCCACCGGATGGTCTTCCAACTCACCAAAGCGGCGAGCGAAGGCCACGTGCTCGTCGCGAGTGATGTTCTGATCACGCAGGAACACCACCCGGTGCTTGAGCAACTGGGCACGAATCTCGGCAAACAGACCGTCGTCATGCACCGCGTCGGCGAGGTTCACGCCGATCAGTTCGGCGCCGATGTTGCAGGTCAATTGTTCGACTTTCATGGCTGGCCGCTCCTTAAATGACGAAAATCGACGAACCGGTGGTCTTGCGCGACTCAAGGTCGCGATGAGCCTGCACCGCATCCTGCAAGGCGTAGTGCTGGTTGATCTCGATCTTGATCCGGCCGCTGCCGACGTGGTCGAACAACTCACCGGCCAGGGCGGCTTTCTCCGCAGGGTCGGCGATGTAGTCAGCCAGGGCCGGACGGGTCAGGAACAACGAGCCTTTCATCGCCAGCATCACCGGGTCGAACGCTGGGATCGGACCGGATGCCGTGCCGACGCACACCATCAGGCCACGACGCTTGAGCGAATCCAGGGAGCCGGCGAAGGTGTTCTTGCCGACGCTGTCGAACACCACGTTGACGCCGACGCCATCGGTCAATTCGCGAACGCGGGCGGCGACGTCTTCATGGCTGTAATTGATAGTATGGTCGCAACCGTGAGCCCGGGCGATTTGGGCCTTTTCCTCGGTCGAAACAGTGCCGATCACGTTCAAGCCAAGCAATTTGGCCCACTGCGAAACGATCAGGCCGACGCCACCGGCGGCGGCGTGCAGCAGAATGCTGTCGCCTTCCTTGAAGTCGTAGATGCGGCGCATCAGGTACGAAGATGTCAGGCCGCGCATGGTCATGGCCGCAGCGGTCTCGAAACTGATGGTTTCCGGCAGTTTGATCAACGGCGCGGCCGCGATCAGTCGTTCGGTGCTGTAGGCGCCAAGGGTGTTGAGGAAACCGGTGTAGGTGACGCGGTCCCCCACCTGGACGTTGGTCACCCCTTCGCCAACGGCCTGGACCACACCGGACGCTTCAACCCCCATGCCGTTGGGCATCGGAATCGGGTAAGTACCATTGCGAAAATAGGTGTCGGCATAATTAAGGCCCACCGCCACATGACGAAGACGAACCTGGCCTGGACCGGGATCGCCGACCTCGACCTCCTCATAACGGAGGACTTCGGGACCACCGGTTTCGTAGAAGCGTACGGCATTGGCCATTTTTTCTTATTCTCCAGTCTGTACAGCGTCGATTTGCGCTGATTGGACTGTAGGACGCAGTCTGGTGAGCCGCTTCTCATCAGACGACACCGGCTTTTCATTTCATGACAGATGGTTGCGGGCATGGAACGCAAGACTGCGCTATGACCAGGTTGGACCTGCGTCAGATATCGTCATCCGCCGCCTTGGTTGTGACGATGAGGGGCTCGATACCCCAGTCGCCGGGCACGTTCCAGTCTTCGCCAAACAGCTCGGCCGGATGCATCGTACGCTCGGAGCCATTGCCGCACGCCAACGACTTGGCCGGGCAATACCGGTCGCATCCCCAGCAAATCCGCTCGGGGTGTTTGGGGTTGTCGGGGAAGTTCTTGGCCATGCCGATCTCCAGTCATTGAGAGGCGTTTTTCCAACCTACAGCCTCTGTGCAAAGTCGTCCTTGATGGATATCAAGCTATCGACATCGAGTGACTGCCCTCCCCCGATCATGATCCTGAGGCTAAGCTGATAACGGCCGAACAGACTTGGAGGCGTCGCTCATGATCAATAAAAATCCTCATCCGAACACAGAGACACCCGACCGTCCGCCGCTGTCGACATGGGACGATCAAGACGCCGCCACATCCATCGATAGCGATGCGTTTATCGCCCCACCTGCGCTGACAAACGCCGAACTGGTTCACTTGCGTGTCCGCGTCATTGCCCTGGAAAACCTGGTCATCGCGCTGCTGGCGGAAGGTTCGGAACGTCAGCTCGCCGTTGCCCGGGAAATGGCCGGCTACATTTCCCCCAGAGCCGGATTTACCCAGCATCCCTTGACCGTCCATGCGGCGGCACAGATGACCCACAGCGTCGAGCGCGCCCAGCGATTTCGCCGGCGCGACGAGCCGTCGGTTTAATTACTGAAAACTTGATAGCAATCATTATTGTTCGCAGCAAACCTTCCTAGACTCGGGTTCCTACTCGTCAGTGCCCAGGAAGAAATCATGCGTACCTCTCTCACACTCGCTTTGCTCTTGTTCGTACCGCTGGCTCAGGCCAAGGAATACCCGATCGGCGAACCACAGCTGTGTCCGGGGCTGGAAGTCGGGGCGGTTTATCTGCAACCGATCGAGATGGAACCGGCGGGCATGATGCGCGCCACTGCGGATTCGGATGTGCACCTGGAGGCCGACATCCGCGCCACTGCGGATAATCACCAGGGCTTTCAGGAAGGCAGTTTCGTGCCCTATCTCAACGTCTCTTTCAATCTGAAAAAGCAAGGCAAAGACCCGGAACTCAAAGGCGATTTCCACGCCATGGTCGCCAACGACGGTCCGCACTATGGCGACAATGTGAAGCTGATGGGGCCGGGCAAATATCAACTCACCTTCACCATCCTGCCACCCGGTGGTCATGCCTCTCTCGGCCGCCACACCGACAAGGAAACCGGTGTCGCGCCCTGGTTCGAACGCTGCGAACTGCACTACGAATTCGTCTACGCCGGCATTGGCAAAAAAGGCGGCTATTGAATGAAATGCCTGCAGGTTGCCTGCCTGCTGGTGGCTGGAGCCCTTGCGCCGTTGACCGCCCATGCCGAGTTACCGAGCTACGAACTGATCCTGCGCGATGGTCACTTCACGCCGGCCTTGCTGGAGGTCCCGGCCGGGCAGCGATTCAAGATCGTCCTGAAAAACAACGGTCAGGGGCCGGCCGAATTCGAGAGCACACCGTTGCGCGTTGAAAAAGTCATGTCACCGGGTGTGACCACTTTTGTCGTCATTCACCCGCTCAGGCCCGGTCACTACCCGTTTTTCGACGAGTTCAATCCGCAATTGCCCGAGGGCGGCATCCTCGCGAAATAACCTGTCAGCGCACGGAGTTTTCATGAATCAATCAATGTTCATCGTCTGGCGCGAAAGCGTCGAGGCGTTGCTGGTGATCGGCATTCTCCAGGCCTGGGCCAGCCAGCAGTACCAGGGTCATCGACTGGTCAAATACCTGTGGGTCGGCGTGGGGCTGGGGTTGCTGCTCTCGGGTCTGCTGGCCGTGCTGATTCTGTTCGCCGGCGAGGCCATGAGCGGCTCAGCCAGTGAATGGTTCCAGGCCGCACTCGCGCTGGTCGCCAGCCTGTTGATCGTGCAAATGGTGGGCTGGATGCACCGTCACGGGCGCTCCCTCAAACAGGATTTGCAGCGCCACGCCGACAGCCATCTGGCCCGGCAAGGCGGCATGGGATTGTTGCTGCTGGCGATGCTCGCGGTCAGTCGTGAAGGCAGTGAAACGGTCGTGTTTCTCTATGGCGCCGGTGCTCAACTGCGAGGCCCGCAGCTCGGTTTGTTTGCCATCGGCGGCGCCATGGGGCTGGTGCTGTCGGCGTTGACCATCATCCTGCTGCACAGCAGTCGCCGGTTCATTTCGTGGCAACGATTCTTTGCCATCAGCGAAGTCATCCTGCTCATGCTCGGGGCCGCATTGCTGGTCAGTGGCATCGAGCGAATCGGCGGCCAACTGCTCGCCCTCGATCTGCCGGAGCAGGTTTACGGCGTCATTGGCGACGCGTTCTGGGACAGCAGCGTCTTACTGAGCGACAGCCATGGACTCGGTGGTTTCCTCGCCGGTTTTGCCGGTTATCGGGCAACCCCCAGCGGCCTGACCTTGCTGGTGTGGATCGGTTACTGGCTGGTCGTCGGCGGATGGCTACGGCAACGGACGATGGAAAAAGTCCCATGCCTGAACTGAGTTGGCACAATCGATGGCTCCAGCGACTGGGCGACGGGATGCGTCGCCATGCGCGGTTCATTCGTGCCGCGCAGTGGTTGGTTGTGGTGTTTTACGCAGTGCTGCTGGTGATCCCGCCGCTGTTGCCGTTGCCGGACAGCCAGGCACGAATGCTCGACAACCTGACCTTGCTTGCACAGTTTCTGTTTTGGGGGATCTGGTGGCCGTTCGTGCTGCTGTCGATCGTGATGTTCGGTCGGCTCTGGTGTGGCGTGCTGTGTCCGGAAGGCTCGCTCAGCGAATGGGCCAGCCATTACGGTAAAGGCATGGGCGTGCCGCGCTGGTTGCGCTGGGGCGGCTGGCCGACCCTGGCGTTCTGCCTGACGACCCTCTATGGCCAGTTGATCAGCGTCTATGACTACGCTCAGGCGGCGCTGCTGATTCTGGGTGGTTCGACTGTCGCTGCTGTGGTCGTCGGGTTGTTGTTCGCCCGAGGCAAGCGGGTCTGGTGCCGTTACCTGTGCCCGGTCAGCGGCGTGTTTGCACTGCTCGCCCGCCTTGCGCCGGTGCATTTTCAGGTCAATGAACAACGCTGGATAGAAAACGCCCCGCCACGCCTGCCGCCCCCCAACTGCGCACCGTTGCTCGATATCCGACGCCTGCAAGGCGCCAGTGATTGTCATGCCTGTGGGCGCTGCAGCGGGCAACGTGGTGCCGTCCAGTTGATCGCCCGGTCGGGCAATCAAGAGATTCTTCACGCGACGTCGCAGACGCTATCCCCGTGGGATGCTCGCTTGCTGCTGTTCGGTGTGATCGGCCTGGCGATGGGCGCATTCCAGTGGACGGTCAGTCCCTGGTTCGTCGCCCTCAAACAAACGCTCGCCCAATGGCTGGTTGAACACGACCAGTTCTGGGCCCTGCAAGACAACGCGCCCTGGTGGCTGCTCACCCACTACCCGCAGCTCAACGACAGCTTCAGTTGGCTCGACGGGTTCAGCATCGTCACTTACCTGAGTTTGAGTTCGGTGCTGCTCGGCACCGTACTAATGGTTCTCTTGCGCCTGACCGCTCGACTGGCGGGTGATCGTGCACTGTATTGGCCCCTGGCGCTCACACTCACGCCCCTGGGTGGTGCGGGACTGTTTCTCGGGTTGTCGGCAACCACCGTGAAACTGCTGCGCTATGAAGGTTTGCTGCTGGAATGGGTGCAACCGGTCAGGGCCTGCCTGTTGGTGGCTGCGATAGGCTGGAGTTTGCTGCTGGGATGGAAGCGACTGAGCCGCGAAAACCGCTCTCTGGCGCGGCGCATGTCGGGCAGCGCCTGCCTGCTGTTGGCCAATGGTTTGATCGGGTTTGGCTGGTGGTTGCAGTTCTGGGGCTGGTCCTGAGCGCCCACCTCCACAACCACCCGCCCGGGTGGTCTAGACCTTGAATCGCGCCACGGTCTGATGCAGCGCCCCGGCCATCTGTGCCAGTTCATGGCCAGCGGTGTCGGTGTGCTGCGCACCCAGCAAGACTTGCTCGGACAAGGTGCGAATCCCCACCAGATTGCGATCCACCTCACGCGCCACCAACGCCTGCTCCTCCGTGGCACTGGCAATCATCAGGTTGCGTTCATTGATCTGCGAGATGGACCGGGTGATCTGATCCAGTGCATCACCTGAGCGCTGCGCCACTTCCAGGGTGGCCCGCACCAGATGACTGCTGCTTTGCATGGCCGTCACCGCATGGCCGGTATCCTGGCGAATGTTGCCGATCATCTGCTCGATTTCCTGGGTGGACTCCTGCGTACGATGCGCCAACGCACGCACTTCATCGGCGACCACGGCAAAGCCGCGCCCGGCATCCCCGGCCCGTGCGGCTTCAATTGCCGCGTTGAGGGCCAGCAGATTGGTCTGCTCGGCGATGCTGCGAATCACGTCCAGGACTTTGCTGATGTCCTGCACCCGGCCCGCCAGTTGTTCGATGCGTTGCGAGGTGTCGGTGACGCCATCAGCCAGTTCGCCGATGGCAACCACGGTTTCCTGAACCTGTTCGCGGCCGCGCTGCGCGGTTTGCTCGGACTGTTTGGAGGCCTCGGAAGTACTGACCGCGTTGCGCGCCACTTCATCCACCGCAGCCGTCATCTGATTCACCGCCGCAGCGGCCTGCTCGATCTCCAGCCCCTGCAATTGCAGGTTGCTGGCGGTCTGGCTGCTGACGGCACTCAGTTCTTCGGAAGAGCTGGCTACCCGGTCAACCGAAGAAGCGATGTGCTTGACCATGGCATTCAGGCTTTGCTGCATCTGATGCATGTTCATCATCACACTGCCGTCGGCACTTGCCCCCACCGGCACCTGAATCGTCAGGTCGCCCTCGGCGATTTCACTCAAGAACCGTGCGGCATCATCCGGCTCGCCACCCAATGGCCGGGTCACACTGCGCGTGACGACTATCGCAGCGGCAATCACCAGCGCCAGGCAGAACAGGAACAACCCGAGCATGTTACGCCGGGCATCGCTGTACAGTGCCTGCGCCGACTGTTCACGGTCGATGAAGATTTTCCCTTGCAGCGCCATCAACTCATCCAGGCTGCGATACACCTCGGCTTCGGCCGGTACGACTTTCTGCTTCAGCTGGGCCATGGCATCGTCGGAAGCCCCTTGCCGAATCAAGACCTGCACCTGGGTGAACGCGGCAACGTAGGCTTCGCGGTTCTTTTTCAAGGCGAGGTAAGCGGCTTTGCCCTCTGGCAGATAGAACAGCGGCTCAAGGGTTTCGAGTGCCTGGGTGATGCGTTTCTTGGTGGCGTCGATCGACTGCTGCACTTGCTGATTGTCCTTGTTGATCAGCAAGTCCCGGGTGTTCCTGGCGTTATCGCGCACGCCAGTGGCAATGACCATGATCGGTTCGATCTTCGGCCAGTCCTGTTTGACGATGACCACCGCCTGTTCCTTGAGCGTTGCCAGATCGTGCAACGCGTAAAACGCCATGCCCATCAGCGCCAGCGGCGCGATTGCAAAGCCGATGACGATCCGTTGTGCCGTGGTTAATTTAGCCATATCAAATGCTCCCAGTTTGATACCTGCCTGATTGGCAGCGCATTTGAAATTCATGGTGGATGTCACTGTTGAACGTTGATTCGCAGGTTCGGTTACCCCCGTAACACGAACGCTGGAAACAACTCGCGCATCGCCTCCCAAAGATCGGGTAGCAAAGCCTGTGCCGAAACGCTCGGCAGCAGCGGATCGAACATCCGCTCGGTGCGCACCAGTTGCACGGCGAAGCGTTTGACGCCCAGCGCGCTCAATCGCTGCGCGAGGGTCAACAGACGTGCCGGTTCGACGAGATGCCAATGCACGGTGGTGCGGCATTCGTAGTCGACATCGCTGGCCAGCAGATGCTCGAGGCTGCGCCAGTTGGCTGTTCCGCTGCCCTCGACGCGGGTGATGGCCTGGCAATCCTCGGGCAATGCCTTGATGTCGAAGCCCACCCAGTCGGCCCCGGCCAGCGCCTTGGCGAACGCAGCCGGCTTGATGCCGGCGCTGTGCAAACCGATGCGAAATCCCATGGCGCGCACTTCATCCATGGCGCCGGGCAACGCGTCCTGCAAGGTTGGCTCACCGCCGCTGAACACCACGGCATCGAGCAGGTCCTGTCGACGTTGCAGAAACGCCATAACCCGCCGCCAATCCACTTCCTCGGTGCCACGAGGCGGGATCAGTTGCGGGTTATGGCAGTAACGACAACGCCAGGCGCACCCCTGGCAAAACAGCACGCAGGCGAGCTGTCCCGGATAGTCGATAGTGGTCAGGGGCACCATGCCCCCGACCCGCAGCATTCGACTCATTGGCGCCCGGCCACGGCCGCGCTTTCGGTGAAGTGCACCCGTTCGCGGTGCTCCGACTGTTTGCCCGGATTGAACGCCGACACCGGACGGTGATAACCCATCACCCGGGTCCAGACTTCGCAGCGTTGACGTTGAGCCTGGGGCAGTGTTTGCGATGCAATCATGGTGAAGCTCCTTGCGGTTGAGTGGATCGAAATCAGTGAACGGTGCCGGTTTGCTGTTCTTTGAGCAGCAGGATCTCGTCGCATTTGGGGCAGAACTCGTGCTCGCCATCGAGGTAGCCGTGCACCGGGCAGATGGAGAATGTCGGGGTCACTGTCAGGTACGGCAGGCGGAACCGCCCGAGGGCTTTGCGCACCAGTTGCTTGCAGGCTTGGGTCGAAGAAATCCGCTCGGCCATGTACAGATGCAAGACCGTCCCGCCGGTGTATTTGCATTGCAATTCGTCTTGCAGCTCCAGGGCCTCGAAGGGGTCTTCGGTGTAGCCCACGGGCAGTTGCGAGGAGTTGGTGTAATACGGCGCCTGCGCGCTGCCGGCCTGGAGAATGTCGGGATAGCGCTTGAGGTCTTCCTTGGCGAAACGGTAGGTAGTGCCCTCGGCCGGCGTGGCTTCGAGGTTGTAGAGGTGGCCGGTTTCTTCCTGGAAACGCACGAGCGTGGCGCGCACATGGTCAAGCATCCTCAGGGCAAACTGCCGGCCGTGCTCGGTGTGCATGCCCTCCTTGTCGCCGGTGAAATTGCGCAGCATTTCATGCAGGCCGTTGAGGCCGATGGTCGAGAAATGGTTGCGCAAGGTGCCGAGGTAACGCTTGGTGTACGGGTACAAACCGGCGTCCATGTGATGCTGAATCACCTTGCGCTTGACCTCCAGGCTCTCCATCGCCAGTTCCATCAGCGTGTCCAGACGCTTGAGCAAACCGCTGGTATCCCCCTTGAACACATAACCCAGTCGCGCGCAGTTGATGGTCACCACGCCGAGCGATCCGGTCTGTTCCGCCGAGCCGAACAAACCGCCGCCGCGCTTGAGCAACTCGCGCACGTCCAGTTGCAAGCGGCAGCACATCGATCGCACCTGATTGGGTTGCATGTCCGAATTGAGGAAGTTCTGGAAATACGGTAGGCCGTAACGCGCGGTCATCTCGAACAGGCGGTCAGCGTTTTCACTGTCCCATGGAAAATCATGGGTGATGTTGTAGGTTGGGATCGGAAAGGTGAACACCCGCCCTTTCGCATCGCCGGCCTGCATCACCTCGATGTAGGCGCGGTTGAGCAGGTCCATTTCGGCTTGCAGGTCGCCATAGGCAAACGGCATTTCCTCACCGCCGATGATAGGGATCTGCTCGCGCAGATCTTGCGGGCAAACCCAGTCGAAGGTCAGGTTGGTAAAGGGTGTTTGCGTGCCCCAGCGCGACGGTACGTTGAGGTTGTAGATGAATTCCTGGATCGCCTGGCGTATCTGCTCGAAACCCAGCTGGTCCTTGCGCACATAGGGCGCCAGGTAGGTGTCGAACGAACTGAACGCCTGGGCACCGGCCCATTCGTTTTGCAGGGTGCCGAGGAAATTCACCATCTGCCCCAAGGCACTGCTCAGGTGCTTCGGCGGACCGGCTTCGACCCGTCCCGGCACACCGTTGAGCCCTTCGTGCAGGAGGGTGCGCAGCGACCATCCGGCGCAATAACCGGCGAGCATGTCGAGGTCGTGCACATGCAAATCCGCCTCGCGGTGGGCCTGGCCGATGGCTTCGCTGTAGACCTCGTCCAGCCAGTAGTTGGCGGTGACCTTGCCCGACACGTTCAGCACCAGCCCGCCCAGGGAATAGCCCTGATTGGCGTTGGCCTGGACCCGCCAGTCTTCACGGTCGAGGTATTCGTTCATGGAGGTGGCGACCTCGACCAGGGTCCGGCGGTCGCGGCGCAAACGTCCGTGCTGTTCGCGGTAGACGATGTAGGCGCGCATGGCGAAGAAAAAACCGGCGTCCATCAGCACCCGTTCGACACGGTCCTGGATCTGCTCGACATGCAGTCTCGGCAGCCCTTCCAGACGGGCGAGTACGGCCTCGAGCAGGCCTTCGGCTTCAACGTCGGTGTATTCCCCGGTTGCCCTGCCGGCAGCGATCAACGCCTGACGGATCTTGTCGGCGTCGAAGGCAACCAGGTCACCGTTGCGCTTGTGCAGACGGTTACTTCCTACTGAGATCAGCGTGCTTTGCATTCGGCCTCCAGATACTACATATAGATTTTTATTCATCTAAAAACACAACATGCAGTGGAGGTTACGGACAAAGGGCGGATCTGCAATTGACCGATATCAAGATTTGGCGGTGATTGCTGAGCATTTGTTTTTGGTGTGTAGATCCGTTGTTGTGGTGATGGCGGCTATTGGTTTCGCCCTTACGGCGAGTCACTTGGAAAAGCCCCAAGTAACCAAGGGCTCTTGCCCCTTTCGTTCGGTGCCTCGCTAAGGCTCGGCATGCCCTCGCTCCGGTCCTGCTCCGTGGGCCCGCCGCGATCGGCCATCCCTGGCCGTGCGCGGCTAACCCGGCATCCATGCCGGGTTGCCCACTGCGCAGAACCTCCACTCGGCCTCTCGAGGGGGCG
>NZ_JAGYFZ010000120.1:0-16937 GCF_019946675.1 Pseudomonas sp. BF-B-15 | reverse complement strand
CGGAAAGCCGGCTCCTACAAGGGTTTGGTGGCGGGCACGGGAAAGGTGAACAACACGATCCACTGTAGGAGCCGGCTTGCTGGCGATGAGGCCCGTGGGTTTTGCATCGATTTCGAGGCCGTCATCGCCGGCAGTCAGGCGGGATTCAGCAGTGCCTCGCGCAGCAGCCTGGCCGCTGGCGAGTCCGGGACGCCTTTGCGCGACACCAGTTCATAGGGTTCGCTGCGTGAGGTGATCGGCAGCGGCAGCGTGGTGGTGAAGCCGTAGCCGGAGCAGAACTTCGCCACGTCGGTCGACACCAGTGCGACGAGGGTCGGGTTTTCCTGGAGCAGCGACAGAGTGGCGAAGGCCGAGGTGGTTTCCAGCAAATGCACCGGAAAACGCAGATCTGCCTCATGAAACTCCCGCTCCAGCAGCAGGCGCATCGGCATGTTGGCGCGATAGACGACCCAGCGGTAATCCACCAGGTCTTTCAACGACAACTGGCGGGCATAGGCAAACGGATGCTGGGTGCTGGCGATCACCGCCAGGGTTTCCTCGACGAAGGTCGAGCTCTCATACAAGTAGGGGGTGGTGCTGATGGTGGTACGGCAGATCGCCAGGTCCAGGCGCCCGGCATCGAGCTGGCTGAGCAGCGCGGCGCTGGTGTCTTCGACAATCTCGATGGACAGCTTCGGGTTGTCGGCAATCACCCGGCTGATCGCCGTGGTCAGCAGCGGCACGGCGCCCATGATGGTGCCGACCGACACGCGTCCGCCCTCGCCGCTCATGATGCCGATGATCTCTTCGCGCAGGTGCGCAAGGTCAGTCTGGATCAACCGCGCGTACCGGATGACCGAACGTCCGGCGTCGTTCGGCTCAAGCCCGCGGTTAGTGCGAGTGAACAGCGCAGTGCCGAAAGTGGTTTCAATTTCTTGCAGCGCCTTGCTCGCGCCGGGCTGGGTCAGCGCGACCTGTTTGGCCGCGCCCAGCAACGAGCCGTGCTCATCCAGGGCGATCAGCAAACGGAGCTGCTTGACGTGCAGGCGGGACATGATCGAGTTCAGTGAGGGCGTCATCAGGGTTAACTAAAAGTTATAGAGGTATCGAAAGTTGTCAGTATCGAGGCTGGCCAAGACGGCCCTATAGTCCACCCCACAGCCAGGCAATGCAATGGGTTTGACCAGAGCGCGAAAGCCCTCCTGCCCCAGACCGGTTGCAACAATAACAATCCTGTATAACTTGTGGTGAATCATGTCACTCATCAATTACGTCACCAAAATCCAGTTCGGCTACGACAGCCTGCAGCACCTGGCCGCCGAAGCCGAGCGCGCCGGCATCACCCGGCCGCTGATCGTCACCGACGTCGGCGTACGCAATGCCGGCATCGTCGACAAGGTCATCGCCGCCCTCGGTGGTGACCGCGCACCGACAATTTTCGACGCCACCCCGCCCAATCCGAATGAACACGCCGTGCGTGAAGCCGTGGCCCAATACCACCTCGGCGAGTGCAACGGCATCATCGCTGTCGGTGGCGGTTCATCGATCGATCTGGCCAAGGGCGTCGCGGTCTGCGCCACCCACGACGGTCCTCTGCAAAGCTTCGCGGTGATTGAAGGTGGACTGGATCGCATCACCTCGGCCACCGCGCCGCTGATTGCGGTTCCGACCACAGCCGGCACCGGTAGCGAGGTGGGTCGCGGCGCCATCCTGATCCTCGACGATGGTCGCAAGGTCGGCGTTATCTCCCCCTATGTCGTGCCGCGCGTGGCCATCTGCGATCCGGAGTTGACCCTCGGTCTGCCGCCCATGCTCACCGCCGCCACCGGCATGGACGCTATCGCGCATTGCATCGAAACGTTCATGGCACCGGCCTTCAACCCTGCCGCAGACGGCATCGCCCTCGACGGTTTGTGGCGTGCCTGGGAACACATCGAACGCGCGACCGCCGAGCCCGGTGATCGCGAAGCGCGGATGAACATGATGAGCGCGTCCATGCAAGGCGCGCTGGCCTTCCAGAAAGGACTGGGCTGCGTGCACAGCCTTTCCCACGCCTTGGGCGGCATCAATCCGAAACTGCACCACGGCACTTTGAACGCGATTTTTCTACCGGCGGTCGTGCACTTCAACGCCAACGCCCCGACCGTCCGTGACGAGCGCAAACTGGAACGACTGCGCCATGCCATGGGCCTTGAGGCCGACGCGAACATCGGCGCAGCCATCGAAGACATGACCAAACGCCTGGGCCTGCCGACCCGCCTGAGCCAGATCGGCGTCGATGAAAGCCTGTTCGCCGGCATCGTCGAGGGCGCGTTGCACGATCACAGCCACAAGACCAATCCGCGCGAAGCATCCTCGGCGGACTACCTGTCGATGCTCGAACAATCGCTGTAAGCAGCCGCTGCCCAACAACAATAAATCAGGAGGCAACCGCGTCGTCGATCTCACCCCCCGAGCATCGACGGCAGCGGAACAATCATGAAGCCCACCGTCCTTATCGAACGGCAAGACGCCATTGCCATCGTCACCCTCAGTCATCCGGGAAAGATGAACGCCCTGACCCTGTCCATGTGGCAAGACCTGGGTGACGTCATGACCGAACTGTCCGCCGACCTCAGCGTGCGCTGCGTGGTGTTGCGCGGTGCGGGCGAACAGGCCTTTGCCGCCGGCGCCGATGTCGGCGAGTTTCCGAGCGTGCGCGCCAACCAGGCGCAAGCCCGACACTATGCCGAAGTCACTTCAGCGGCGATGCGCGCGGTTGTCGACTGCCCGCACCCGGTGATCGCGATGATCCACGGCGTGTGCGTCGGCGGTGGCCTGGAAATCGCCGCACTCTGCGACCTGCGCATCTGTGGCACGTCCAGCCGCTTCGGCGCGCCGGTCGGCAAGCTCGGGCTGGTCATGTCCTATGACGAAATGGCCGGGCTGGTGGCGCTGGCGGGACGCTCGACGACCCTGGAGATTCTCCTTGAAGGCCGCATTCTCGACGCCAACGACGCCTACGTGAAAAACCTCGTGACCCGCGTCGTACCGGATGCCGAAGTCGAATCCGAAACCCTCGCCACCGCCAAACGCATCATCAATGGCGCCCCGCTCGTCGCCCGCTGGCATCGCCAGGCGGCACGGCAACTGGAAGCGGGCATCGCCCCCACCGTCGAGCAGATCGACAGCAGTTACGCCTGCTACGACACCGACGATTTTCAGATCGGCCTGAACGCGTTCATCGCCAAAGCCAAACCACAATTCGAGGGCAAATAACATGGGACCGCTGACAGGAATGCGCGTGGTAGAACTGGCTCACATCATGTCCGGCCCGGTGTGCGGCATGATGCTGGCCGACATGGGCGCCGACGTGGTGAAGGTCGAGAAAGTCCCGGACGGTGATGATTCGCGCCGCTTCTCGCCGATCATGGCCAGCGGTGAATCCGCTTCGTTCATGGTGGTCAACCGCAACAAGCGCGGGATCGGCCTGAACCTGAAAACCGAGGGTGGCCGCGACGTTCTGCGCCGCCTGCTGATGGACGCCGACGTGGTCACGGAAAACTACCGCGCCGGCACCATGGAAAAATTCGGCCTCGGTTACGAAACCCTGAAAACCCTCAACCCCGGGCTGATCTACTGCGCGATTTCCGGTTACGGCCGCAGCGGGCCGTTCGGCGAGAAAGGCGGTTTCGACCTGATCGCCCAAGGCATGAGCGGCATGATGAGCATGACCGGTGAAGCCGGGCGTGAGCCGGTCAAGGCCGGTTCGCCGGTGGCCGACATCAACTCCGGCATCCTCGCCGCCCTCGGCATCTGCGCCGCGTATGCCGCGAAACAGAAAACCGGCCTTGGGCAGATGGTCGACACCTCGCTGTTCGAAGCCGGCCTGCAACAAATGTACTGGCCAGCAGCAGCGTATTTCGCCGATGGCACCATCCTGCCAAAAATGGGTTCGGCCAACTCCACCAGCGCGCCGTACCAGGTGTTCCGCACGGCAGACGGCTGGATCAACATCGGCGCCGCCAACCAGGCCAACTATGAACGACTGGTCGAGGCGCTGGCCGTTCCGCAATTGAAAGCCGACCCACGCTTCGCCAGCAACGCCTTGCGCATGGAGCATCGCCTGGCGCTGGTGGAAATCCTCAACGAAGTGCTGGTCGCACGCACCACGGATGAATGGATGGTGTTGTTCGACAGCCTCGGCCTGCCTGCCGGGCCGGTCCTCGACATCGCCGCCGCGCTGGCCCACCCGCAAACCAAGGCACGCGGCATGGTCGTCGAGACCGAACACCCGACCGAAGGCCGGGTGCGCGGCATGGGCTTGCCGATTCACTTCTCCGACATGGACAACGCCGCGCCACCGACCAGCCGCCCTGCACCGCTGCTCGGCGAGCACACCCGCGAAGTGCTGAAGGAAAGCGGATATGCGGAAAACGAAATCGACGAGTTGATTCGCACCCAAGCGGTGGTCGCACTCGCCTCCTGAACCGAACTGTGTGGGAGCGAGCCTGCTCGCGATGGACGTTAACGAAAACGCGTTTTTGGCTGGATAAACGCGGCGCCCTCAGGTCCATCGCGAGCAGGCTCGCTCCCACAAGGAGCAGCGTTCGCGTTGCTTTTTAGAACAACTACAACAAAAACAATAGGTGAACATCATGAGCCGTATCTTGACCGAGTCCGTCAGCCGCCGATCCTTCCTAGTGTCTGCCGGCGTCACCGTGGGTGGCGCATTTGCCGCCAACCTGCTGCCTTCCAGCGTCTTCGCCGCGACCAAACCCATCGTGCTGCGCTACACCAGCAGCCTGCCCGACACCCATCCGCTGAACCAACAGATGAAGGCCGCCTCGCTGGCGATCAAGGCCGAAACCAACGGCGCGGTGGACTTGCAGGTGTACGCCAACGGCGCCATGGGCGGCGACACCGACATGCTGTCCCAGGTGCGCGCCGGGGCAATCGATTTCATTCCACTGCCGGGTGCGATTCTCTCGACGCTGGTGCCGGCCATGTCGATTGAAAGCATGCCGTTTGCGTTCAAGGACTACGACAGTGTCTGGGCTGCGCTGGACGGCAAGCTGGGCGAGTACGTGCGCGCCAAGACCGAGAAGGTCGGCCTGATCCCGATGGAAAAAGTCTGGAACAACGGCTTCCGCCAGATCACCAGTTCGACGCGTCCGATCAACACGCCGCAAGACCTCGCCGGCTTCAAACTGCGCGTCTTGGTCAGCCCGCTGTGGACGTCGATGTTCAGCGCCCTGGGCGCCTCGCCGACCGGCATCAGCATCAACGAAACCTACTCGGCCTTGCAGACCAAAGTGGTCGACGGCCAGGAAAACCCGCTGGTGGTGGTCGAGTCCGCACGTTTCTATGAAGTGCAGAAATATTGCTCGATGACCGACCACATCTGGGGCGGTTTCTGGATCGTCGCCTCGGGCAAGACCTTCCCGAAACTGCCGGCGGACGTGCAGGAAATCGTCTCCCGGCAGATCAACGCCGCCGCGCTGGTTCAGCGCCAACAGGTGATCGACCTCAACTCCAGCCTGGAGCCGTCGCTGACCGCCCATGGCATCACCTTCAACAAAGTCGACCGCACACTGTTCAGGACAGACCTGCAATCGAAAGGCTTCTACACCCAATGGAAGGATAAGTACGGCCCGGAAGCCTGGAGCTTGCTTGAGCAATACGCGGGTCAACTGTCCTAAGCCGGAGACAAAGTCATGAAAAATGAACTGCCAATGACGGATGTTGCTCCCGCTGAAGGACTCAGCCCACACCAAACCACATTTCGTCTCGGCCGCGCGCTGGACACCGGTCTGCGCTGGCTGACCGAGGGCAGCGCGGCGTTGCTGGTGGTCATCGAAGTCACGCTGCTGTTCTGCAACGTGTTCTCGCGTTATGTGCTCAACCAGCCGATTGTCTGGGGCGACGAACTGGCTTCGCTGCTGTTCCTGTGGCTGGCGATGCTCGGTTCGGTGGTGGCGATGCGACGCGGCGAGCACATGCGGCTGACCTCGTTCATCTCGCGGCTGCCCGTGGAAAAACGGGCGTTCATCGACACCCTGGGCGCGGTGATCGTCATCACCTTCATCGGGCTGCTGTTTACGCCGGCCTGGGAGTACGTCAGCGACGAGTGGATCATCACCACCGCCGCCCTCGAAATCCCCAACGCCTTTCGCGTCTCCGCCATCGCCGTCGGCCTGAGCCTGATGTTGATGACCTGCGTCGCCCGGCTGTTGACCAGCGCACGGTTGATCGACTTCTCGGTCTCGGTGGCGATGCTCGCGTCCCTCGGCGCGTTGTTGTGGGTGGCCGAAGGCTCGATGTTGCTGATGGGCAACTGGAACCTGGTGATTTTCTTCATGGTCGGCGTGATGGCGATGATCGTCATCGGCGTCCCCATCATGGTCGCGTTCGGCCTGGCCACGGTGGCGTACCTGTCGACCATGACCAGCACACCACTCACGCTGGTGGTGGGGCGGATGGACGAAGGCATGGCGAGCCTGATCCTGCTGGCCATCCCGCTGTTCGTGTTTTTGGGTGCACTGATCGAAGCCATGGGCATGGCGCGGGCGATGATCCGTTTCCTTTGCTCGCTGATCGGCCATGTGCGCGGCGGTTTGTCGTATGTGCTGATCGGCGCCATCTACCTCATCTCCGGTATTTCCGGCTCGAAAGCGGCCGACATGGCCGCCATCGCCCCGGCGCTGTTCCCGGAAATGAAGAAGCGCGGCGAGGATGAAAACGAACTGGTGGCGATGCTTAACGCTTCCGGGGCGATGTCGGAAACCATTCCGCCGAGCCTGGTGCTGATCACCATCGGTTCGGTGACCGGTGTGTCGATTTCCGCACTGTTCACCGGCGGTTTCATGCCGGCGGTGGTGGGCGCGATTGCGATGGCAGCCGTCATCTGGTGGAAGAACCGCAAAGGTGAGGCCTCTACCGGCAAACGCGCCTCGGGCAAGGAAATCGGCCACTCGCTGCTGCTCGCGATCCCTGCGCTGGCCCTGCCCTTCGTGATCCGCACTGCCGTGGTTGAAGGCGTCGCCACCGCGACCGAAGTCGCCGCCATCGGCGTGGCCTACACCTTCATCGTCGGTCTGCTGTGCTACCGCTGCTTCGACTGGCGCCGCTTGTACCCGATTCTGGTCAGCACCGCGTCGTTGTCCGGCGCGATCCTGATCATCATCGGCAGCGCCACCGCCATGGCCTGGGCGCTGACCCAGTCGGGCTTTTCGCACCAGCTGGCGCAAGTGATGGCGACCGTTCCGGGGGGCGCGATGGGCTTCCTGATCATCTCCGCCGTGGCGTTCATCCTGCTCGGCAGCTTCCTGGAAGGCATCCCGGCCATCGTGCTGTTCGGCCCGCTGCTGTTCCCGATTGCCAAAGCCATGGGCATCAACGACGTGCATTACGCCATGGTCGCGATCTTCGCCATGGGCCTGGGCTTGTTCGCCCCGCCATTTGGCGTCGGTTTCTACGCCGCGTGCGCCATCGCCAAGGTCGACCCAAGTGGCGCCATGCGCCGGGTCTGGCCGTATCTCGGCGCCCTGGTCGTCGCTCTGGCGGTGCTGATCGCCGTGCCGTGGATTTCCATCGGTTTCCTGCCGTCTGCCTGAATCAACCTTTGACTGTCAGCACTCAAACACGAGGTTTTGTATGAATTTCTCCACTCTGCACCCAGGCTCCGCCACCGAGCGCCCACTGATCGTCGACAAACAACGCACCATTTCGTTTCTGGGCGAAGACTTGCGCATCTACGCCACGCCGCGCCTGGTCGACGACATTGAGCAGACTTGCCTCGATTACCTGCTGACCTTCCTCGACGAGGGTGAAAACACCGTGGGGGCGGCGGTCGATATCCGTCACGTCGGCGCCACGCTGCTGGGCATGTCGGTGAACATTGTCGCCACGGTCACTCGCATTGAAGGTCGCAGCATCACCTTCAATGTCGAGGTGCGCGATGACGTCGAGCTGGTGGCGACAGCAGCGCATACCCGTGTGGTGGTGAACGTCGCCAAACTGCGCAGCCGCGTCCAGGCCAAAGCCGAGGCAGCGGCCGCCGGCGACGTCGAAGACGGCGTGCTCAGCCCTTCGCAATTCTCCGCGTCGCGCTGAGTCAGGGTCTTCGTCATGATCACCCTTCACGAACGCAACGGCATGCCGAACCTGGCGGCCGGGGATGCGCTGCCGGTCGTCGATGCCCATCACCATTTGTGGGACTTGGGCAACGGGCGCTATCCGTGGTTGCAGGACGAGTATCACGAGGAATTCTTCCTCGGCGACTATCACAGCCTGTGCCGTGATTTCCTGCCGGAACAGTTCCTTGCCCTGACCGAAAATCAACGCTTGGTCGGCACGGTGCACGTCGAGGCCGAGCGTGCACGCGATGAGCAAGTCGCCGAGACACGCTGGCTGGAACAGGTGAACGCCCGTTACGGCTTCCCGAATGCCATCGTTGCCCATGCCTGGTTCGATCGCGAAGACAGTGCAGAGATTCTCGCCGCTCAAGCCGCCAGGCCACTGGTGAAAGGCATCCGTTCAAAACCGGTGACCTCGGCATCGCCGGACGTATCGGTGGCCGGGGCCAAGGGCACCATGCAGGACCCGAACTGGCTGGAAGGCTTTTCACGGCTGGCCGAGCACGATCTGTCGTGGGACCTGCGGGTGCCGCCGTGGCACCTGGTCGAAGCGGCTGAAGTGGCGGCGATGTTTCCGCAGATCCGCATTGCGCTCAACCACACCGGTTTCGCCTGGGACCGCAGCCCACAAGGCATGGCGCGCTGGCGCAAGGGCCTGGAAGCGTTGGCCTTGCAGCCGAACGTGCACATCAAGCTGTCGGAGTTCGGGCTTAAAGATTCGCCCTGGAATTATGACGACAACCGGATTGTGATCCTGACCGCGCTGGAAATCTTCGGCCCCGAGCGCTGCATGTTCGCCAGCAATTTCCCGGTGGCCGGGCTGCGCGCCTCCTACGACACGATTGCCGATGGCATGGCCGCGATGCTCGCCCCCATGGGCCGTGCGGTGCAGGAAGCGGTGTTCGCCGGCAACGCCCGACGCTTTTATCGATTGGAGGAGCAGCATGGATAACCTGTCGGCCATCGACTGGCGCGCACGTTTTCTGGCCAGCGGCGACGATGCGGATTTGCCCATCGTCGACGCGCATCAACACTATTTCGATATCGAAAACCATTACTACCCGTGGCTGAACGACCGGCCGTTGCGACCGTTTCGTTATGGCGATTACTCGTCGATCTGCTGCAATTTCCTGCCGGCCGACTATCACCGGCTGACCGGCCGCCATCACGTGG
Organism: Pseudomonas sp. BF-B-15; assembly: GCF_019946675.1. Lineage (NCBI taxonomy): Bacteria > Pseudomonadati > Pseudomonadota > Gammaproteobacteria > Pseudomonadales > Pseudomonadaceae > Pseudomonas > Pseudomonas sp. BF-B-15. Next base: position 7,668 of record NZ_JAGYFZ010000120.1, on the reverse strand, counting down.
TGCAGACGGTCGTGATCGAGGGTGAGTGGGACCCGGCGACACCGGCCGATGAAGTGCGGTTTGTCGAATCGCTGGCGAAAACCGAGTCCACCCTGGGCGCCATGGTCGCGCAGGCCTGGCTGGATCGTGAAGACGCTTTTGATCTGCTGCGCCTGTACGGCGATCACCCATTGGTGCGCGGCATACGCCACAAACCGGCAGTGACCAGCCGTGAGGCCTGGCGCGAAGATTTTGTCGCCCCCGGTTCGATGCGCGATCCACGCTGGCGCGAGGGATACGCACAACTGGCCGAAAACGGCCTGCACTTCGAATTGCAGGCGCCATGGTGGCATCTGCCGGAAGCCGCCGAGCTGGCCCGGGATTTTCCCGACGTGTCCATCGTGGTCAATCACACCGCACTGCCCGCCGACCGCTCCGAAGAAGGTCTGGCCGGTTGGCGTGAAAACCTCGCCCTGCTGGCACGGGAACCGAACGTCGTGCTGAAGATTTCCGGCATCTGCATTCCCGGCCAGGCATGGCCGGTCGAGTTGAACCGCGTGGTGGTGAACGACGCGATATCGATTTTCGACGTCAGCCGCTGCGCGTTCGCCAGCAATTACCCGGTCGATGGCGTGGTGAACAGCCTCAGCGAAGTGTTCGACGGTTTCAAAACCATTGTCCGGGACCGCTCTCTCGAAGATCGGCTTGCGCTGTTTCATGACAACGCCCGACGCATCTACCGGCTCGCTTGACCCGATTTGAACAGCTCATCAGGAGTCCAACATGTTTGAAGTTTCAGGCCACAACTACATCGCCGGCGCACGCTCGGCCAACGGCACGCACACCCTGCAAAGCCACGATGCCAACACTGGCGAAGCACTGCCCTATCGCTTCCATCAGGCAACAGCCGAGGAAGTGAATGCGGCTGCAGAAGCCGCGGCCACGGCGTACCCGACCTTCCGTAACCTGTCGGCCGCCCGCCGCGCCGGATTTCTCGATGCCATCGCCGCAGAACTGGATGCGCTGGATGACACGTTCATCGCCTTGGTGTGCCAGGAAACCGCCCTGCCCGCCGGGCGCATTCAAGGTGAACGGGCACGCACCAGCGGCCAGATGCGCCTGTTCGCCACGATGCTGCGCCGGGGTGATTTCTACGGTGCGCGCATCGACCGTGCGCTGCCGGACCGTCAACCACTGCCGCGTCCCGACCTGCGCCAGTACCGCACCGGGCTCGGTCCGGTCGCCGTGTTCGGCGCCAGCAACTTTCCGCTGGCCTTCTCCACTGCCGGCGGCGACACCGCTTCCGCCCTCGCCGCCGGTTGCCCGGTGGTGTTCAAGGCCCACAGCGGCCACATGGCAACTGCCGATTACGTCGCCGATGCGATCACCCGTGCAGCGCGCAAAACCGGAATGCCCGCAGGCGTGTTCAACCTGCTCTACGGCAGCGTCGGCGAAGCGCTGGTCAAGCATCCGGCCATTCAGGCGGTCGGCTTCACCGGTTCGTTGCGTGGCGGTCGCGCCTTGTGTGACATGGCGGCGGCGCGCCCTCAGCCGATCCCGGTGTTCGCCGAGATGAGCAGCATCAACCCGGTGTTGCTGATGCCCGAAGCACTCAAGGCACGCGGTGAAAAAATCGCCGCCGAGCTGAGCGCTTCCGTGGTGTTGGGTGCGGGCCAGTTCTGCACCAATCCCGGTTTGGTGCTGGGCATCCGCTCGGCGGAATTCACGGCTTTCCTCGACCGGTTTACCGGATTGATGAGCGAACAACCGGCGCAAACGATGCTCAACGCCGGCGCCTTGAAAAGCTATTGCCATGGCCTCGACAACCTGCGCGCTCACCCCGGCATCACACACCTGGCCGGCAGCGAGCAACAGGGCAATCAGGCGCGGCCGCAAGTGTTCAAGGCCGATGCGAGCCTGCTGATCAATGGCGATGAGCTGCTTCAGGAAGAAGTGTTCGGCCCGACCACCCTCGTCGTTGAAGTCGCCGACCACAGCGAATTGATGCAGGCATTGCACGGTTTGCGCGGGCAGTTGACCGCCACGTTGATTACCGAGGATTCGGAGCTCGATACCCTCGGCGATGTACTGGCCCTGCTGGAACAGAAAGTCGGGCGCGTGCTGTTCAACGGTTATCCCACTGGCGTGGAAGTCTGCGACGCCATGGTGCATGGCGGCCCTTACCCGGCGACGTCGGATGCACGCGGCACCTCGGTCGGAACCTTGGCGATCGATCGTTTCCTGCGGCCGGTGTGTTACCAGAATTGCCCCGACAGCCTGTTGCCGGAGGCCCTGAAAAACAGCAACCCGCTGGACATCGCCCGACTGGTTGACGGCGTCAGCAGCCGCGATGCGCTGTAAGTCACACGGCTTCAACTAACACCCACGTTTAGCGACAACTTCCGCGCCTGTTGAACTACAGGCGTCGGATTCGCTCGTCCCGAAAACCGCAACACCCACACAACAACAAAAACAGAGGAAGTCTCATGCAAGTCCAACGTCACCCGAAACAACGCCTGTGCAAACTGATGCTGGCCGTGTCCGCCGCCGTGATGATCAACATTGCAGGTGCTCAATTGGCCTTTGCCGAAACCACTCCCACCGCGACGACCGCGCCGATGCAATGTCCCACTGAAGCCACACCGCGCTACACCAAAACCCCCACCGGTTACCTCATGGTCCTGCGCACGGGCGACAACGCGTTCAAGGAGCTGACCAAACTGGCCATCGCCGAGAAGATCCCCAGCGCGTCCATCACCGGTATCGGCTTCGGCAACGTCAAGTTCGGTTTCTGGAACAAGGACAAGAAGGACTTCGACGCCAAGCTCTTGAACGGTGTCGAGATGGCGAGCATCACCGGCTCGGTCGCCTGGAAAAACGAACAGCCTTCGATCCATATGCACGGCGTGGCCGGTGACGCCACGTTCCAGGCGTATGGCGGCCACATCCTCGACTTCGAAGTCACCACCGGCTCGATGGAAATCACCGTGATCGTCCACCAGCGTCGCCTTGAGCGCGGCATTGACCCATGCATCGGCGCCAACGTGCTGGGTATCTGATCCAGGCATCACGCTCCCGCCTGTCACGGCGGGAGCCACCCTCCTGAATTCAAAAACTACAAAAAAAGGGGCGATTTACATGAGCAACAAGAACACCGTTGTAACCCTGGCGCTGGGCGCCATTGCACTGAGCACCCAGGCCCACGCCGATTTCCTGAGTGACAGCAAGGCAACCCTGGGGATGAGGAATTTCTACTTCAACAACGACAACCGCGACGGCCCGGCCGCGCCATCGAAAACCGAGGAATGGGCGCAGGGTTTCATGCTCGACTTCAAGTCGGGTTACACCGACGGCATGGTCGGCTTTGGTGTCGATGCGCTCGGGCTGATGGGGATCACGCTGGACAGCGGCAAAGGACGCCACGTCGGCAGCAGCATGATTCCGTCGGACAGCGACAACAGCGCCGTCGATGAATGGAGCCGGCTGGGGTTGACCGGCAAGGTCAAGGTCTCGAAAACCGAGCTGCGCCTGGGCACGCTGATGCCGAAACTGCCGATCCTGGTGTCCAACGACGGGCGCCTGCTGCCACAGACATTCGACGGCGGCCAGATCACTTCCAGCGAGTTCAAGGACCTGACCCTCACAGGTGGTCGCATCGAACATGCGACGGGCCGTGGCTCAAGCGACCGGACAGGCCTGGCAGCCACCGGCGGTACCCGTGAAAACAACGCCTTCGATTTCGCCGGCGGCGACTGGAAAATCACCAAGGACCTGACCGCCCAGTATTACTACGCCAACCTCGACAACTATTACACCCAGCAGTTTTTCGGCCTGTTGCACACGCTGGCGATCTCGGACAATCAATCGCTGAAAACCGACCTGCGCTACTTCAAGACCGATTCGTCCGGCGCCAACAGTTCGGGCACCTCAGGCTACCGGATCAGCGGCTACACCGAAGGTGCCGATGGCGAAATCGACAACCGGACCTGGAGCGCCGCACTGATCTACACCGCCGGTGCCCATGCACTCACCGCCGGTTATCAAAGCGTCTCCAGCGGCAGCAACTTCACCCAGCTCAGCCAGGGCAACCTGCCCAACAAAGGTGCCGGCGGCGCCAGCCTTTACCTGTACACCGACCGCCTGATCCAGACCTTCACCCGCGCGGGCGAACGCACGTCTTTCGGTCAGTATGCGTATGACTTTGCCGGTGTGGGTGTGCCTGGTTTGAAGGCTACGGTCATCTACCTCAGCGGCGATAACATCAAGACCGTCACCGGCGACACCCAGAAGGAATGGGAACGGGATTTCGGCCTGGACTACACGATTCAATCCGGCGCGCTCAAAGGTGTCGGGTTTGGCTGGCGCAACGGCAAGTCCAACAGCGAGGCAAGCCGTGATCAGGATCAAAACCGCTTGATCGTGAACTACAGCATTCCGCTGCTTTAACGTGTACCGGTTCGCAGGGATGCGACCCCCTTAAAGAATCGAGCGTATGGTGCCGCCCTCGACGCGCATGGCCATGCCATTGAGCGCCGGTGACGCCGCCAGGTGCAGCACGCTGCAGGCCACTTCTTCAGGCTCGATCATGCGCCGGATCAACGACGTCGGTTCGGTATCGTCAAAGTAATCGTGGACCACCTGCTGCGGGGTGATGCCTTTCTCGGCAGCGATTTCGCGGTGGTAACGCTTGACCGCCTCAGTGTAGGTCGGCCCCGGCAGGATCGAGTTGACCCGCACGGCGGTGCCTTTGGTGAGTTCGGCCAACGCTCGGGAAATCCCCAGCAGGCAGGTTTTCATCGCGCCGTAATGAACCATCCACGGCTGTGGCTTGACCGCGGATTCACTGCTGATAAACACAATCGAACCGTGCCCGCGTTCGAGCATCTGCTTCATGACCAGCCGCGTCATGCGCACACCGCTCATGACATTGACGTTGAAGTAATGAAACCACTGGGCGTCGTCTGTTTCGAAAAAGTCCCGGACCTCAAAGATGCCGACATTGTTGATCAGGAAATCAATCGGCCCGGACTCAAGGGCCAAGGCCACCAGACGTTCCGCCGCGCCTTCCTGGGTCAAGTCTGCCACCAGGCCTTTGCTGCGTTCACCCAGTTCTGCGACGGCTGCGTCGACCTCTTCCGCCAACAGCCCGCTGATGACCACGTTGGCGCCTTCAAGGATGAAACGCTGGGCGATGGCCTTGCCGATCCCCGTCGCGCCGCCGGTGATCAGCGCGGTTTTTCCAGTCAGTTGATAGTCCATGAACACCCCTGGTTTGTTGTTATGCGGACAATCATGCCCCAGGCCTGGCGTGAAGACTTTCAAGGGTTGCTGAAGACTGATTCAGCAAAAAACCGAAACCGCGGGGTTGTGTTGCAATCAGGGCGAGGTCAACTGCGGCCCGATTCGCTCCAGCAGGAAATCAATGAACACCCGTACGCGATGGGGCAATTGCTGTCCCGGGCCGATGAACACGGCGTGAATCGCCTCGGTTTCACCACTGTCGAATGCCTCCAGCACCGGTACCAGACGCCCCGCTTCGATGTCGGCGCTGATGTGGAAATTCGCCAGCCGGGCAATCCCCAATCCGGCCAGCGCCGACTGACGCATGCTCTCGCCGTCACTGAGCAGGACATTGCCCTTGGGCTCGATCTCGATGCGTTGACCGTCAGCGCCGCGAAAAACCCAGGCCTGGGAATGGCGATGAAAACCAAAACTGAGGCGGTTATGCCGCTGCAACTCCTCCAGGGTTTTCGGCTGCCCCCAGCGGGCGAGGTAACCCGGTGAGGCCACGGTGATCTTGCGGCTTTCACCCAAACGTCGCTGAACCAGGCTCGACTCTCTCATCGGGCCGGTGCGGATCGCGACGTCCGCGCGTCGCTCCAGCAAGTCCACCACGGTGTCGGTCAGTTCGACGTTCAGCGTGATGTCCGGGTAGGCCGCAAGAAAATCCGGCAGCAGCGGCAACAGGCAATGCAGACCGAACGGCAGGTTGGCGTTGACCTGAATCAGCCCGCTGGGCCGGGTCACGTTGGCGATATCTCGCTCGGCGGAATCGATCAGTTCGAGAATCCGCAGGCATTCGTTGTTGAACCGCTCGCCTTCCGCCGTGAGCTCCAGACGCCGCGTCGAGCGATGCAACAAGCGCGCACCCAAGCGCGCCTCAAGTCGCGCAATCAGTTTGCTGACCGCCGAGGGCGACATGTCCAGGCGTCGTGCGGCTTCAGAGAAGGTGCCTGCGTTGACGACCCGGGTGAACACTTCCATCTCGCCGGAGCGGTTGATGTCTTTGATCGTTAGCATGAACTTGATTCACAGATACTTGTAGTTCCAGCAGTCTAGCTCATATACGGAGTGAATCGTATCGTGACCGGATTCCTTGACCAGGAATACCTGCGCCTTCCATTTAATGCGAGGCCGGGCATAACTCAAAGATGCAAGGGAGATAATCCATTGAAAATTTTCGTTACCGGCGTGACCGGTTACATCGGCGGTTCCGTGGCCAAATACCTGGTGGATGCGGGCCATGAAGTCAGCGGCCTGGTGCGTAACCCGGAACACCGCGCAGCGTTGCAGGCACTGGGCATCACCCCGGTACTCGGCACCCTCGATGATGCTTATATTCTCAGCGAACAGGCGCGCGCTGCCGACGCAGTGGTCAACGCCGCCAACTCCGACCATCGTGCTTCGGTGGAAACGTTTATCAGCGCCCTGAGCGGCAGCGGAAAAGTGCTGCTGCACACCTCCGGTTCGAGCGTGGTCGGTGATGATGCTCGTGGCGCCTATGAACGCCCGGATATCTTCACCGATGAAACGCCGTTCACACCGATGGACATCCGCAAGGACCGGGTCGAGATCAATCAGCTGGTGCGTAATGCCGGTGTTGAGCTGGGTATTCGCAGCATCGTGTTCTGCCCGACCATGATTTATGGCGAGACGTTGGGCGTGCCGGCGAAAAGCGATCAACTGCCGAAACTGTTCGCTCAATCGCGCAAGTATGGCGCGGGGGCTTACATGGGGGCCGGGGTGCATCGCTGGTCCAACGTGCACATCGAGGACCTGGCGGAGTTGTATCGTCTGGCTATCGAGAAGGCGCCTTCTGCTTCGTTGTTCTTTGCCGAGAATGGCGAGGCTTCGTTTATCGAGATTGCGACGTCGATCAGCAAGTCGTTGGGTTTTGGCGGGGCGATTCAGAGCTGGCCGGCGGATGAGGCGATTGCCGAGCTGGGGGATTGGGCGCGCTTTGCCATTGGTTCGAATAGCCGCGTGCGTGCGGTCAATGCTCGTGTGTTGTTGGGCTGGGCGCCGAAGCGGGAGTCGATTCAGCAGTGGATCGAGACTAGCGGTGTGCAGTGGTGATTGTTCGCTTTATGCGGTGATGCTGCTGGGTGTGTGCATATCCATTTCTGCGGTAACGGCGGCTATTGGTTCCGCTCTTACAGCGGGTCACTTGGAAGAGCGCCAAGTAACCAAGCGCTCTTGCCCCTTTCGTTCGGTGCCTCGCTAAGGCTCGGCATGCCCTCGCTCCGGTCCTGCTCCGTGGGCCCGCCGCCATCGGCCATCCATGGCCGGGGGCGGCTAACCCGGCATCCATGCCGGGTTGCCCACTGCGCAGAACCTCCACTCGGCCTCTCGAGGGGGCGCTCAGATCAAAAGCTGAAGGCGAGCTAACGCTCGGCCTGATGAGTGGTG